>JBGZFC010000012.1:0-23913 GCA_041846575.1 Bacteroidota bacterium | reverse complement strand
GAACAGCAATTAGCCCTGTTCTTCTAAATCTGTTTTTTTTCGTTTTTTCCTATAAGTCCGTCATGCATTTTAACGGATAGAGGCTCTATGACTAATTTCAATGAGATAATCGGATACCCTTTAAACAGAACTCAGGTTATTAGATATAAAGATACGAATTATTTGCTTGCTTACCAAATTTTTAGCGATGTTTCTTAGCCGAAACTCAGGTAATTAATTATCAGAGATTTAGAGCCGATAAAGAGGGAAATAGGAACCATCATACAGATAATACACAAGAATTCATTCATATTTTAGAGAAACAGTAAAAATGCACCCTATTTTTTATTATTTCTTAGAGGTTGTTTAACCTTTTACAAATAAATTATTTCGTTCTGTTTTTTTATTTTTGCTTAATGTTTTCATATTGAGTTTCAAAAACAAAACCTTCAAAAACAAAAAGCAAGACTGATTTTGCTTATCAATCTTGCTCGTAAAATTTTAATTCAAAAGGAAAATTCCTATTTAAAAACTTGATCTATTCCCGAAAAACCCATAAATGCCATTGCAATTAAGCCTCCCGTAATCAGTGCAATTGGGATACCCTGCATCGCTTTCGGAATTTTTGTTAGTGATAATTGTTCACGAACACCGGAAAAGATAATAAGAGCCAATGCAAATCCTAAAGATGTAGACACGGCATACACAACAGATTGCAACAGATTATAGTCTTTCTGAATTACCAGAATTGCCACACCCAAAATAGCACAGTTGGTGGTAATCAGCGGCAAGAAAACACCCAACGCCTGATACAATGATGGTGATACCTTTTTTAGGACTATCTCAACCATTTGCACCAACGCTGCGATAACCAATATAAACGAGATAGTTTGCAGGTAGCCCAAGTTGAAAGGCATCAACACTCCTTTGTAAAGAAGAAAAGTTACAATGGTGGCAATGGTCAGCACGAATGTAACGGCAAGTCCCATTCCTATGGCGGTATCTATTTTTTTTGAAACTCCTAAAAAAGGACAAATCCCTAAAAACTGGGAGTAAACGATATTGTTTACAAAGATAGCGATGATAATAATTCCAATGTATTCCATATTATTATAGTTTCAAATGACTATTGCGAACTTTGATTTTATCTCTCTTCGCAAATTTGAATTCTGTATTATTTCTTTTGAAGTTTATTAAAAGTGGCAATTAAAAAGCCTAACACTATAAATGCTCCCGGTGCCAAAACGAAAATAAGAGAGCCGTATTGTTCCGGATATATTGACAAAGCAAACACTTTGCCTGTTCCCAATAGCTCACGAATAGTTCCCAAAAGTGTCAGAGCCAAGGTAAATCCCAGACCTATACCTACACCGTCTAAAGCGGATGCAAATACTCCGTTTTTGGAAGCAAACGATTCGGCTCGTCCCAGAACTATACAGTTTACCACAATAAGTGGGATAAAAATACCCAAACTATCAGCCAAAGCCGGCACATAGGCATTCATTAGCATCTCTACTATAGTAACAAAAGTGGCAATAACAACAATATAACCCGGAATGCGTACCATATCGGGTATAAGGTTTTTTAGCAATGATATGGCTGAATTTGAACATATAAGCACAAACATAGTTGCCAAGCCCATGCTCATACCATTGATAGCCGAACTTGTAGTAGCTAAAGTCGGACACATCCCAAGCAGGAGCACAAAAGTGGGATTTTCTTTGGTTATCCCGTTTACAATAATTCTAAAATTTTTACTCATTATCTTCTCCTCCTTCCTCGTTATTAATTTCAGTTGCTCCGGTATCGGCATCCGTACCACTTTGTTTGTAAGCTTCGTATGCTCTATTGATGGATTCTAAAAAGGCACGGGAGGTAATAGTTGATGCTGTGATAGCATCTACCTGTCCCCCGTCTTTCGAAACTTTCAGATTGCCTTCCGATAGATTTCTGCCTATAATAGACTGATTAGGTTTAGATATATCGCGAAACCACTCATCCATTTTAGAACCCAATCCCGGCGTTTCGGCATGCGATAATACGGCGTAATTTACCACCTTATCTTCCATATCGAATCCAACCATAATTTGTATATTTCCGCCAAAACCGTTGTTGGAATATGTATTTACTGCAAAACCGACTATCTCTTCGCCTTTCTTAGCGGGATAAACCAATAACGAATCTCCGTCCGGTGCCGGTATTTTATATGCCTCTTCAACAGGGTTGTTATCGAATGCAGGTACTACCTCTTTAATGGCATTTTTCAATTTTAGAGCTTTTGCAGCAGCTATCGGTTTTGCCGTTATCTGATTTACTTCTGCCAACAAAACTGCCACTACCAAACTGATAATTGACAGTGAAAGAAACATGTTTTTGAATGTAGATTTTAACTTAGCCATTGTTTGCTACCTCCCCGAATCTTTTTGGTTTTGTGTAATTATTGATTAATGGTGTAAAGGCGTTCATGAGCAATATTGCAAACGAAACTCCTTCGGGATAAGCTCCCCACAAACGAATACATACTGTTATCAAACCTATGCTGACACCATAAATAAGCATTCCCGATTTTGTCATTGGCGATGTCACATAGTCTGTTGCCATAAAAACCGATCCGAGTAGAAGTCCTCCTGAAAACAGGTGTATCAACGGATTATATAGCGGCATAGGATTTACCAAATATAATATGCCTGTAAATACTGCCACCGAAACAAGAATGGAAACAGGAATATGCCATGAGATAATTTTTTTCCATAGCAGATATCCAAATCCGAGAAGCAATGCCAGAACACTCATTTCGCCGAGCGAACCGCCCTCAATGCCTAAAAACATATTTTGCAACGAGGGAAGTGAATCCGGACTGTACTTAATATTTCCGAGAACGGTAGCCGTTGTTGTTGCATCGACCGTTTTGGACGTAGGCCAAGTGGTCATTTGTGTCGGAAACGAAATAAGCAAAAATATACGTCCTGCGATTGCCGGATTAAATATATTGTTGCCCAGACCGCCAAACGCCATTTTTACAACGCCTATAGCAAAAAGACAACCGATTGCCAAAATCCAGACAGGCAAGTTCGATGGCACATTAAAAGCCAACAGAACTCCCGTTATTATTGCCGAGCCGTCAAAAATGGTCGGTTTTTTTTTCATTATGTATTTGCTGATGAGGTATTCAAATCCCATACAAAATAATACCGATAACGCCGTGATAATTAAGGCATCTAATCGGAATACATACAGAGCCACCAAAAATGCCGGAATAAGCGCAATAAGTACGCCGTACATGTTTTTTTCGATACTGTCTCCGCTATGCACGTGTGGCGAAGGAGATATGATTAGTTTATTTTCCATAAATTCAATAAAGCAAAACTCTTTTTCAAAAAAAAATATCGCGATTTTTAATATCTTACTGTTTTCTGGCTCGGATAATTCCCATTACTTTGCCTTTTCCTAAACGAATATAGTCGAGAAGCGGACGATCGGCAGGACAAGTATAGCTGCACGAACCGCACTCAATACAGTCGGTAATTCTGTTTTTCTCAGCTTTATCCCAAACATTATATTCGGTAAGATTCATCAGTAGAGTGGGATTTAATCCCATAGGACAAACATTTACACATTTAGTACAGCGAATACAATCTTTCATCTGCTTGCGTTTCGCCTCTAAAGAAGGAATGATTAGTATTCCCGAAGTTCCTTTTGTTACAGGGATATCTAAACTTGCAACAGCTTTTCCCATCATAGGACCTCCGCTTATGATTTTTCCTGTTGTTTCGGGAAGTCCGCCGGCGTGGTCAATTAATTTGTTTACAGGAACTCCGATTCTTGAAAGCACGTTACACGGTTTTTTTACATCTTTGCCGGTTATGGTAATTACACGTTCTACGAGCGGTTTGTTTTTCTGTACCGCTTCATAAACGGCAAATGCAGTTCCCACGTTTTGCACCACAGCGCCTACCGATATAGGCAGTGCACCACTTGGAACTTGACGACCTATAACTGCATCTATAAGCTGTTTTTCTCCACCTTGCGGATATTGCACTTTCAGGGGTTGTACTTCGATTCCCGGATACGATTTTGCCGATGCCATCATCTTACTGATAGCATCTTTTTTATTGTTTTCTATACCGATAACCGCTATGTTTACATTTATTGCTTTCATCAGAATAGAAATACCGACCAATATTTCTTCGGTCTTTTCCATCATCAACTGGTGGTCTGACGTTAGATATGGTTCACACTCTACTCCGTTTATTATGAGCACTTCGGCTTTTGTTCCGGGTGGAGGCATAAGTTTCACGTGTGAGGGGAATGTTGCTCCGCCCATACCTACGATACCTGCCGCAGAAATTTTATCTATAATCTCTTTGTCTGTCAGATTACACTCTTTTATCAACTCATCGGAACGATTTACGGACTCCTCCCACTCATCGCCCTCAACGTCTATAAATACCGCATCGCGTTTGTATCCGCTTGCATCGAGTATCTTATCCACCTTCAATACGGTTCCGGAAACAGACGAATGTATATTTGCCGATACAAATCCTACTGTTTTACCGATTAGAGTTCCTACTTTCACTTTGTCGCCCTTTTTTACTACAGGCTGACAAGGAGCACCAATATGCTGTGCCAGAGGGATGGTTACCTGTTCGGGTATAGCAATGAGTTGTATTTTTTGTCCGGCAGAAAATTTGTTTTCTTTGGGGTGAATTCCCCCGATTCTGAATGTTTTTAACATATATCTTTATTCAAAAATGAATGGTTGATAAGTCTATATTTAATTTTATGCCTCAACTTTTACTGCTTTGTTTTCCTCTGTCGAAGATGTTTCTTTCTTGGGTGGGAAGTTTAGCTCCCAGATTGCACCCGTTGGGCAAACCGATACGCACTTACGGCACAAGCGGCACTTGTCGTCATTGATATATGCCAGGTTGTTTTCGATAGTTATTGCATCGAACTGACACGCTTGCTGACATTTAGAACATCCAATACAAGCAACGTTGCAAGCTTTTTTAGCAACACCGCCTTTATCTTTATTTACGCAACTAACAAAAATTCGGCGTGATTTTGGTCCTTGTTTACGCAGTTCTATAATGCTTTTTGGACATGCTTTTACACATGCTCCGCAAGCAGTACATTTATCTTCATCTACTTCGGGTAAGATAGTTTCGGGATTGATGTGTATAGCATCGAAATTACATACATCAACACAATCACCCAATCCGAGACAACCGAACGAACAGCCGGTTTCGCCTCCATACAACGATGACGCAATGGCACAGCTTGACGCTCCGTCATACATATTCAATCGCGGACGCTCGTTGCACGTTCCGTTACATCTTACTACAGCTATTTTCTTTGCCGAAACAGCAGCCGCTTTACCTAAAATTCCGGCGACCTTGGTCATTGTATCAATACCTCCCACCGGACAAAGCAAATTGTCTAACGATTCGGCTTTAACACAAGCCGCCGCAAAAGCAGAACAACCCGGAAATCCGCATCCGCCACAATTGGCAGCGGGAAGTGCTTCGAGCACCTCGCCGATACGCGGGTCTTCTTCAACACGAAATTTCTGTCCTACGAAATGTAGAATAGCTGCGCTACCGGCTCCTATCGCGCCTAAAGTAACAACAGCAGAAAGTAATACGCTCATATATATTAAATATCAATTTTTTTCTTGATTGTAAATCTAAATGAACTTGCCATTTTATTACGAAACAAATATAGTATTACATAGTAAGGCACAAGTACAGCTATTGATGCCAATGCCGTTTTTATTTCGCCATACATAAGAATCGATGTAGCAATAGAAAGTGTGGATAATATAAGGATGACCGGTAAAACAAATGCCCAGAAAACAGCCTTATATCCGATTGACTTTTTGCCTTCTATCACAACTAAGTCGTTTATCTTAAAATTATCGCTACAATCAACAATATCTACGACCTTTTCTTTTGAGTCGGCAGCCATACACGCGCTTTTCACATGACAGTCACTACAAGCTGACCGCTGTACGATTTTAACCGATACTATGTTGTTCGATATATTGGTTATTACGCCTTGATGTTCAATCATTATAATGACTTTTTAAAATGCTCATTTAGAACGGTCTCGCAAATGTAATAAATTTTTTAATATTATTCTAAAAAAATGATTTCTTATTAGATATTTTTTTCCTGTTTATGAGTGTTATATTTTTAAATAAGTGTTTTCTATAAGGCTAATCTCAAATTCTTAATCTCTTGCTTATATAAATAATGCCGTTAAGAATATATTTCGATAATAAATTAATTGCTGACTCAAAGAAAATTCAAAAAAAAGGCTTGATTATTTTTTGTTTTTCAAAAATAGTTATACCTTTGCACACGCTTTCGAAAAAAAGAGAGTTTGGAGAGATGGCAGAGTGGTCGATTGCGGCGGTCTTGAAAACCGTTGAGGTGAGAGCCTCCGGGGGTTCGAATCCCTCTCTCTCCGCACAGAGCGTGTATTATGGATAAAAAATGAAATCGGCTCAGGAGTGAGCTGTTTTTTCTTATTAAACACGCACTACGCGTTTTGCGGAAATAGCTCAGTTGGTAGAGCACGACCTTGCCCCAAAGGATAAAAAAAGACGACCTTGGCAAGGAATGTTGCTCCTGACAAAAGCAAAAAATGCGGAAATAGCTCAGTTGGTAGAGCACGACCTTGCCAAGGTCGGGGTCGCGAGTTCGAGTCTCGTTTTCCGCTCTAAGGTCTGCTCGGATGGTGGAATGGTAGACACGCAAGACTTAAAATCTTGTGGCCTTTATCGGCTGTGCGGGTTCAAGTCCCGCTCCGAGTACAATGTAAAATATATATCCCTGTATAATCAGTTGATTGTGCGGGGATTTTTTGTTTTATGTGTAATGCTGTTTCAGGACTGGACACAGAACACTCGTAACTTAGAACTCGAGGCTTATTAAACATATTTCTCTCTAAGTTCGAAATGACAAATCACTCCCAATCACAAAAGGTCACTCTACCCCAAATGATATTCCCATTTGTCTGCCACGTATTACTAATTCATTGTCGGGAGTGACTAAGCGCAGTTTTCCTGCAACTTCTTTCAGTGGAATTTCGCCTATTTTATTATCGATTTGGGCAACCATATAACCGAATCGTCCTTCGTTGATAAGTTCAACGGCATGTCCGCCAAGCATTGTTCCCAGATTTCGGTCGTGTGAAGTTGGTGAACCTCCGCGTTGAATATATCCCAATACGGTTTCACGAGTTTCAAAACCGGTGTGTTTTTCTATCTCTTTGGCAAAAAAAGTAGCAGGTCTGTCATTACTGTTTTTAATGTCTATTCCTTCCGCTACAGCTACAATTGAGTATGGTTTCCCCAATTCCATTCTCCCTCTGATTCGTGCCATAACAATATCCATATTGTATCCCAATTCCGGAAGAATAATAATATCCGCACCGCCTGCCATTCCGGCATGGAGGGTAATCCAACCGGCATGGTGTCCCATTAACTCGATAACCATTACACGACGGTGTGAGCTGGCAGTAGAGTGCAATCGGTCTATTGCTTCGGTGGCAATAGTAACGGCAGAGTCGAATCCGAAAGTAACATCGGTACCAAACACGTCGTTATCAATTGTTTTTGGAATGCCGATAACATTCAGCCCCAATTCCGACAGCATCCAAGTTGTGCGCTGTGTACCGTTTCCTCCGATACATACCAAGCAATCGAGATTCAGTTCGTGATAGCACTTTTTTATATCTTCACGATCTTTCTCGTCGGGAGAAGAAATTTTATTCCGGAATATTTTCTCTCGTGCCGTGCCTAAGATTGTTCCGCCAACATTAAGTATGCCCGATAAAGATGAGTCGGTAAGTTCGATGATGTCTTTATACAATAGTCCTGAAAAGCCATTAAGAATGCCAACCACTTCCATTCCATAGTGGTTTATCGCTGTTTTTCCTACGCCTCTGATGGTGGCGTTTATGCCGGGGCAGTCGCCACCGGAAGTAAGAATTCCTATTCTCATATATTCGTTATATTATTGGTAAAAATTATTAATGGAATGAAAAGAAGATTGTCTTGATTTATTTGAACTTTATTTTGACTGTTTATTCTATCTTGCTCTTTATTATGTGTTTATCACGTTTTGTTGTCTTCCTCTTCGGGCAGGGGGGTGCATGTGATAATCTCTGCAGCTCTTTCCGATGCTCCAGAGTTACCCAATTTATTACGCAATTCAATATATCCGTCGAGCATTTTTTTGCGATATTCTTCCTCAAACAACAGGCTATGCAATTCCTGTTTGATATTCTCTACGGAAAAGAATTTTGCAAAAAGCTCCATAACTACTTGTCGATTACAAATTAAATTGACCAACGAGATGTAGGGTGTATGCAATATGTTTTTAAAACTCCAATACGAGAGTTTGGGTAGTGCTGTTTTATAACACACTGCTTGCGGAACGTTAAACAAGGCTGTTTCGAGAGTTGCTGTTCCCGATGTAACCAATGCCGCTTCAGATTGTTGCAAAATGCGATAAGTTTGTCCGAAAAGAACGGTTGCTTTTACTTCTTGTAAATAATCAGAGTAGAATTCTTTATCTATTCCCGGCGCACCCGCTACAACTATTTGGTATTTGTCTAAATCTTTGGCAGCAAGCAACATGAAGGGAAGATTTTGTGATATTTCGCGTTTTCTGCTCCCTGCTAATAGAGCTATTATCGGTTTTTGTTTCAGTTGATTTGTTGTTGTGAACTCTTCGAAAGATTCGTTTTGAAAGCTTCTTGTATCTACCGCATCTAAAGTGGGATTGCCCACATAATGTACCGGATAGTTGTGCTTTTTAAAAAAATCGACTTCAAACGGAAGGATGCAGAGCATTTTGTCAACATATTTCTTAAATTGCTTTACACGATACTCCTTCCAAGCCCACACTTTGGGCGAGATGTAATAGTAAATGGGAATGTTGAGATTTCTTTTTACATATTTGGCTATTTTCAGGTTGAAACCCGGGTAATCGATCAAAATTACGACATCAGGATTGTATGATTTTATGTCCTTTTTGCAGAAAGAGAGATTTCGAAAAATAGTTCTGATATTCATTATTACGGGAATAATTCCCATGAATGCCATTTCGCGATAATGTTTTACCAAAGTACCCCCTTTATTTTGCATCAGGTCGCCGCCAAAGAAACGAAACTCTGCTTTCGAATCTCTGTTTTTGAGCGACTGCATCAGATTGGATGCATGCAAATCGCCCGATGCTTCACCGGCGATTAGATAATACTTCATAATTTATCGCGAGAATATAGTGTGTTGCTATTTTACAAATTCCATTTCTTTAGTTCCGGAATAAAATCGTGTGCGGTCATATCAATTTTTACAGGTACAACTGCCGCATATCCGTTTGCTAAAGCCCATTCATCGCTGTTTTCGTTTCCTTTTTCCCAATTCTCGAAGTAGCCCTTCATCCAGAATACATCTTTTCCTACTCCGTCTTGCGAACGTTTATATTCGTCAACCCATTTTCCATGGGTTTGAGAAGATACTTTTATCCCTTTTACATCTCTCTTCGGGATATTGACGTTTAGGCAAATACCTTGTGGTAAACCCTCTTGCAAAACCTTCTCAACCAGCAGTCTGGAAATACGTTTCGATTCGGAAAAGTCAGCGTTAGGGCTGTGGTCGCATAGAGACAATCCTATTGAAGGAATCTTTGCAATGCATCCTTCTATCGCGGCACCCATTGTTCCTGAGTAAATCACGCTAATCGCAGCATTTGAACCGTGATTAATTCCCGATAGCACTAAATCGGGTTTTCTGTCAACGAACTCATGCAGAGCCAATTTTACACAGTCTGCAGGAGTGCCGTTGCAAATGTAGGTAATAAGGTTCTCCTCCTTTTTAAGGACGGTTGCACGCAATGGTGTTAATGAAGAGATTGCTCCCGACATACCCGAACGATGCGAATCGGGAGCAAATACAATAATATCGCCTAAATCTCTTACCGATTCTATTAATGTTGAAATACCATTTGACAAATAGCCGTCGTCGTTTGTTATAAGAATAAGTGGTCTTGTTTCTGTCATCTTTCTGTTTATATGTACTTACTGATATTTTCCGTAAGTTTTTTTGAAGACAAATATACAAAAAAGGACAATTTATTACAATAGATATTGTTACATTATGGTTAAAATTGAAGTATTATAAATAAAAAACAACAACAATTTGCTATCTTTACAAAATTGAAACGGTATGAATAGTATTATCTAATTTAATTATAAAATCATAAACATGATGAAAAGATTCTCTCTATTGTTATTGATTCTTCTTATTGCTTCATCCTCAATAATATCTCAGGAAGTGAAGCCTGTCAAAAACGTAATTGTTATGATTCCTGATGGAACTTCCATTGGGGTATTTTCTGCCGCTCGTTGGTACAGTATTTATAACAATTTAGGCGAAAGATTGCACATAGACCCTTACTTTACCGGAACTGTAACTACGCACTCTTCCAATGCACCTATCGGCGATTCTGCTCCTACAGGTTCAACGTATGCTACAGGTGTTTTGCAACAAACGGGTAATGTAGCCATATATCCGGAAACCTCCGAAACCGATATATATCCTGTGGACGCTACACGAACTTATCAGCCTGCAGCCACCATTTTAGAAGGTATGAAGTTAGAAAACAAAGCTGTTGGGTTGGTAGTAACATGCGAATTTCCTCACGCTACACCGGCTGATTTTTCTGCACACTATTATAATAGACGCAATTACAACGTATTATCATCGCAAATGGCTTATCAAAACTTAGATGTACTGTTTGGAGGTGGAAATGAAATACTTACAGAAGATATAAGGCAACATTTTCAAAATAACGGTACCACTTTGATTCAGGACGAGATAACTACATTTCGCAATTATGACGGCAGCGGAAAGGTGTGGGCGCTTTTTGGCGATATGGAACTACTTTATGATATAGACCGTAATCCCGACAAAACTCCTTCCATATCCGAAATGACGGAGAAGGCATTACGGATTCTTTCGAAAAAAGAGAACGGTTTTTTCCTTATGGTAGAGGGTAGCCAAGTCGATTGGGCTGCACATGCCAATGACCCGATTGGTATAATCACGGAATATTTGGCTTTTGACAAAGCTGTAGAAAAAGTAATGAACTTTGCAATAAATGACGGAAATACGGCTGTAATAATTATGCCGGATCATGGTAACAGTGGTTTTACAATTGGCAGCAGTAACTGCAGAGGTTACGACAGATTGTCTATGAAACAATTATTCGGTGCGGTTTCTAAGTATAAACTTTCGGTATATGGTATAGAAGCAGTCTTGGTAAATACTGAACCCGATAATATTAAAAGTGAATTTGAGAAATATACGGGAATTGAGATTACCGATGATGAATTGCAGATGTTACTCTCTTCAAAAAATTATAAAGAAAACGATTATATGAAGGTTTCCGACAGTAATAACTTGGTGTACAATATTGCAAAAATACTTAATTCGCGGACATGTTTCGGTTACACTACGGGTGGGCATACCGGCGAAGAGGTATTGCTCGCATCGTATCATCCGCAAGATCACGTGTTGCGTGGCAATGTTAGAAATGTTGATGTAAACAAGTATTTGCAGCAGGTATCAGGATTGCAAACAAGTTTGTCCGACTTGTCCGATCGTATTTTTGCCAAACATACCGAAGTGTTTGCCGATATGACTTGCAATATAGATGAAAAAGATTCGGATTTTCCCATATTAACGGTAAAAAAGGGAAATAACACTCTCAAGATAAAAGCACATACGTCTGTTGCAGAATTTAATGGAAAACCGTTTGATATTGGTTCGGTTGTGGTATATATTGATAAAAACAAAACTTTTTATTTGCCGAAAGCACTTATAGAATTGTTTTGATTTACTAATATGGCAATGTGCATTTTTTTAGGGAATGCGAGTTACGTGTTTCGAGTTCTCGTTGGAGGTATTTACAATCACGATTCTATGTACGTGGAAATCGTGCAAACAAAAATTTTGAATTACTCCGTCGTACAATTATCTTTGTAAAAAATAGAAATAGAGATAAAGAGACAGCAACGCCCAAATGTATCAGTAATAGCTTGGTTACTATTTCTACGGTTACTTGTATCACTGTACCGAGTATTTTCACAAATTGGCACAAGAAGATAGCGATGTTGCATATCAATGGGGAAAAGTATTAGACAGTAACGGAAACGAATTGTTTGATGACGACGATGTTACAGTAATAAAAGACCTGAAAGTAAAAGACTCATCCATGATTGTTAAGCGTGGAACAAGAGTTCGCGGGATTCGTCTTTCGGAAGATGCCCGACTTATGTTCAGAGGTGTGTGGATGGACAAACAATCTTTATTCTCACCGAATTTTTGAGAAAACAGTTTTTTGCACTAAACTGAATTGGCTTTAAAAACTGCCTATACAAGGGTAGGTAAGTTACGATGAGTTTAATGCAGGCTAAAACGATAAAGTCTAAAAGCGAGATATATGGCAAAACTTAAATCGGCATTTTTTTGTAGTAATTGCGGTAACGAATCGCCTAAATGGATGGGAAAATGTCCTGCATGTGGTGAGTGGGGAACTTTTGTAGAGGAGTTGGTTCGAAAAGATTCGGCAACCAATATCGGCGACACTCGCTCATTTGAAATCGGTGTGAAAAGTCAACCGCTAACGCTGAGGGAGATTCGTGTCGACGAAGAACCTCGCATAGATATGTTAGATGAAGAATTAAATCGTGTTTTGGGTGGAGGTCTTGTTCCCGCATCACTTGTTTTAATCGGAGGTGAACCGGGAATCGGGAAATCTACGCTTGTTTTGCAAACAATTCTCAAACTCACGGAAATAAAAACTCTGTATGTGTCGGGCGAAGAGAGTGCACGACAGTTAAAACTTCGTGCTGACCGCATCGGACAGCAAAACGATAATTGTCTGATTGTGTGTGAAACAAATTTAGACGAAATTTTCAAACACATAAAAAACACAACCCCTCAGTTAGTTATAATTGATTCTATTCAAACCGTTTATATCGAAGGTTTGGAATCTTCACCTGGCAGCATATCGCAAGTGCGAGAGTGTGCTGCATCAATATTGAAATTTGCAAAACATAGCGGTACACCTGTTATATTGATAGGACATATCACGAAAGAAGGGAGCCTTGCAGGACCCAAAATTTTGGAACATATTGTTGATGCCGTATTACAATTTGAAGGTGACCAGCACTATATGTATCGCATATTGCGAAGTATAAAAAACCGTTTTGGCAGTACTGCCGAATTGGGAATTTACGAAATGAATCAATCGGGATTGCGAGAAGTTAGTAACCCGTCGGAATTGTTGCTTACACAAAATCACGAAGGATTGAGTGGTGTTTCAATAGCTGCCGCCATTGAAGGGATTCGTCCGTTTCTTATAGAGACACAATCGCTTGTGAGCACTGCTGCTTATGGCACGCCACAACGTTCCGCCACCGGATTCGATATCAGAAAGATGAACATGTTGCTTGCCGTTCTTGAAAAACGTGCCGGATTTAAATTAGTACAAAAAGATGTTTTTCTTAATATTGCAGGAGGATTGCGAGTAAGTGATCCGGGATTGGATTTATCGGTAATTAGTTCTGTGCTTTCATCAAGTCTTGATATGGCAATTGACCGTGATACCTGTCTTTGCGGCGAAGTGGGACTTTCGGGCGAAATACGCCCTATAAATCGTATCGAGCAACGTATTCAGGAAGCAGAGAAGTTAGGGTTTTCTCGAATTCTTATTCCATCAAATAACCTGAAAGGCTTTACCAAGAAAGTAAATATAGAAATTCAGCAGGTAAGGAAAGTTAGCGATGCTTTTAGATTGCTGTTTTCGTAGAATTGCCCGGTATAGTGATTTAATAGATGATTTTTCTT
This sequence comes from Bacteroidota bacterium, assembly GCA_041846575.1. Lineage (GTDB taxonomy): Bacteria > Bacteroidota > Bacteroidia > Bacteroidales > Dysgonomonadaceae > JBGZFC01. The sequence goes on along the minus strand of JBGZFC010000012.1, from coordinate 10,010 downwards.
AGAAATTACAATTTAATAAAAAAATCGAATCATTTTTTTGTTATTAGATACATTAATTCAAAAAATAATGCTATCTTTGCAGTCCGGATTGCATTTTGCGGCTGTGGCGTAATTGGTAGCCGCGCTAGACTTAGGATCTAGTGGAGAAGTCCGTGGGGGTTCGAGTCCCTTCAGCCGCACAAAAAAACCTACTGTAAATTTTTACGGTAGGTTTTTTTATTGTATAGCTTGTATTGTCTTCTTAATGCTTGTGTCCTTCTACACTTTTAGTCTCTGTATCGTTGGAAACAACTGCAACTTCCAATCTCAATTTGTTGATAGCTTCTTCCAATTTCTCTACCGAAGTTCGATCTTTGCGAAAAGTTATTGTTATAGTGTTCTCTTCCTGATTTACATCCAATGCTGTAACGCCTTTTTCAAAAGGGATGTTTTCTTTTACTTTGCGTACACAGTTTGAACACATTTTTTCGCTTGTAACTACGAATTCTACGGTTTCTTTATTGTCGGCTTTCTTTTGTTTCTGAGCCAATACCGCACCTGTAAATAAAGTAACGATAGCAATTAATACGATTAATTTTTTCATTTTGTGATTGTTTTTTTTAATGATGTAATTATTTTTATTTAATTATATTTTCTGTTTTGAAAACAGATGTTAATCTCTCGGAATATTGTAACGTAATCCTGCGAAAATTTTTCTTCCGTGAACCGGTCCCCAGACCATAGTGGCATCAAAGTCAGAACTGCGCGGATTTGCAACATCAATAATCGGATTTGTTTGTGTAAAACTGAACAGGTTTTCTGCTCCGACATAAATCGAGAAATTGCGGAAAAATTTTGTAATCTGCATATTATATACGGAGAACGGAGAAAATCTCTCATTCCACAAAGGATTTTCAGTTGCCGGAATTGGCATTCTTCCGCCGCCGTTGAATTGAGCCGTTACATCAAACTGCCATTTTCTAAGCGGAGTTTGATACGATGCAGTAACGAGACCTTTATAATCGTTCATCAATGGTTTTGTGAGGAATTTCACTTCGCCTGTTTGCGGATTTTTAAAATCTGTCATGGCTCGTGTATATCTGTATGCTGCGGTAAATGTAAATCCGTCAAAAAACGGATAGCTAACTTCAATTTGTGCATTATTTGAGAAAGACCTGCCACTGCCTAAGTTATAAAAGCTTATCGTGTGAGGGTCACTGTCAACATCAACAACAACCTGATTGATAAAACGAGTGTGATAATATTCTCCGCTAATAGTCATCTCTTTTTCGAAAAGCGGGATATAGAAAGTGGCATTAATACCTGTATTCCATGCTTCTTCCTGTTTCAGATTATCGGCAATATCAATTTTTCTTGAACTCGCAAGAAGAAAGTTGTTTTCGGCAAGCACATTGGCTGTGCGGTATCCTTTACCGATAGAGCCTCGCAAGTGAAACCACTCTGTCGGGTTGTATTTTAGATGCAATCTTGGTGTTGTAAAAAAACCGAATCGTGAACTGTAATCTCCTCTAAAACCCGCTAATAACATAAATTTATCATTTAGGTTTAGAGTGTATTGCACGTATGCACCTGTAACGATTTCATCTTGCAATATGTTTTTCTCTTTTAGAGTTTCGTCAAATTTATCATAATTTAAACTTAAACCTGTACTGAGATTGTGCATTTTTGAAAAGTCATTTTCATACATCAAACTTGCATAAATATTTTTCTGTAAAACATCATATTGAGTTTTGTCATACATTGATTTCTGTTCGTGCAGGGTGGCAGAAGCAATCAATGCAAAACTTTCGTTCAGTTCGCCTTTTTTTAATATATATGCCTGTTTCGTGAAAAATTCACCACGATTTGTTTTCAAAGAAATTTTATATGGGTCTGAAATCTCAATATTATCTGTATCCTGTCCGCTTTTTCTATCTTCATTTATATATTTAACCCCATATTGAGCAATATATTTATCGCCTACTTCGTGATACCAACGATTCATCAAGTTTAATTGCCTTAACAACGGATAATCTATAAATCCGTCTTTATTGCCATCATGCGCTTTTGTATCGCTTGAGTAGTGGGCAAAAAATCCGGTTGATAAATTTTTGTTCAAAAGTATGCTGCCGTTAACATTCGCTTCGGCTCTCATTGCATCGCTGGCAAACAAATTAACAGCGAGCTTGTCCATTGTTTTTGGTTTTGCGTACTCCACATTTATCTGTCCCGCGAGTGCTTCATATCCGTTTTTTACCGATGAAGTACCTTTTGAAATAAAAATGCCTTCCATCCATGCTCCCGGGACGTAATCCATACCGTATGAGGCGGCTGCACCTCGGAAGTTGGGATAGTTTTCGGTGAGCATCTGTACATAAGTTCCCGATAATCCGAGAAGTTTTACCTGTTTCGCTCCGGTAGCGGCATCGCTATATGCGACGTCAACCGAAGGGTTTGTTTCGAAACTTTCACTCAAATTGCAGCATGCGGCGCGACAAATTTCGGCGTAAGTTACTTTTTGAGTTTGCAACAACGACGAACGTTGATTTACTGTTCCCATAGCTCGTTGATTTACAACTAATTCATCCAATAATTGAGAGTCCTCTTTCAGGTAAACAATCAATTCTTTTGAATTGTCATCTATATGTAAACTTTGTGAAATATATCCGGTGTAAGAAATCAATAGATGCTCGTGTTCTTTTGTCGGTTCAATCTCGAAATAGCCGTTAATATCAGAAGTTACGCCTTTCATGGATTTTTCCCAATATACGTTTGCTCCTATTATCGGTTCTTTTCGTTCGTCATAAATATAGCCTCTGATTTTTTCAGTTGAAAACAGGGGTAAAACAACTATGCTTAAAAGTGCTATCAGTATTGTTTTTTTCATTTTGATTAATAATTTAGTCTTTGATTTATAAGATTTTTATCGGATTTTTTGATGATGTAGTTGCTTGGCATACACGCATAAAGAATCCTCTCTTTGCGAAATCCGTTTGCCAAGAGTTGATTAATCTTATAGTGGTACTAAATTATTAGTGAGGTGAGCAAATTAAAATATACCTCTTTGCTCAGATTTGGGGGTTTTTGAGAATTTGTCTCGAAAGTATTCGATTGCGAATCGTAAAAAAGAGAGAGATTAAAAATGTTTGTAAATGAGACTAAATCAGGTAAAAAGATAATCACAGGACTCAGATTATGAGTTTTTCCTAACGAATATGTCCAATTTACAGAAACACGCTCAATTCCACACTCGCCGTGTGAGTCGTGAATATTTAGGTCGCGTAGATAGTCTTCCTGATGTTCAGTTGAATCATCAGAATGGCGGTGATGAATTTCGCAGCATTTATGTTCTATAACTGCGGCTGCTCCCTCATCGCGACAGTCATCACAACAAAAGAGATACATATTCACACCCGAACCGCCATAAATAACAATGGCTGTTAGTAGTAATGCTATGAGTGTAAATATTTTTTTCTTCATTAGGCTACAAAGATAAGTGTGAAATATTAATTTTTACGCCTAATAACTATTAAATCATGTTAAGTTTGGCTTTTATCTCAAAGACACAATAGCAAGATACAAGAAAAAGACGAAATTATTTGCAGCAGTATCAAAAGTAAATCACATAACTATATTGTCATACTGAATGGAGCTTTTAGCGGAATGAAGTATCTGTTTTTTTTAGATGCAAGACACAAGAGCAAAGACTTAAAACATTTTTATAATATTTCCTACAAAAGCCAACAGCCAACGGCTAAGGGCAAGATAGATTCTTCACTTCGTTCAGAATTAGCATAATCGCCCTTAGGCAATGACAAAGACGCAACGAACGAATGTTGGGCTTTTGAGGCAGCCCCATGTCCTTTGTGTTAAAGTCTTCAACCACAGAATTTGCAAAGAAAAACGTACATTCGTCAATTCGGAACACCCTCCATGTAACTTGCCCCTCTCCATATTATTTATATCAAAATATCTAAAACAGTTTTTTCTCCTTTTTTTAAATCTATTGTTATATATCCGTCTTCTGGAGAGATAATTTCCCCGTCTTTTATTATTTTGGATGCATAATCGGGCAGTTCGATGGCAAACGTGTTAGAAACCGATGCTGTTAATGTTATTGTTTTTATGTGTGAGTTTTTCCATTGTAAATCAACTTCGCCTCCACCTCGTACTCTTAATCCTTTGAAACTGCCGTTGCTCCAATTATCGGGAAGTGCCGGAAGTAGCTCGATATGTCCTTCATGACTTTGAATAAGCATCTCGGCAATACCGGCAGTTCCGCCAAAATTTCCATCTATCTGAAATGGCGGATGAGCACAGAACAAATTGGCATAAGTGCCTCCTTTTGTCTGTTGTAGTGCATCATCTCCCAAAACAGGCTCTAACAGGTTTTTCAAAAGGTTGAAAGCACGATTTCCATCTTTTAGTCTTGCCCAAAAATTTATTTTCCATGCCCTCGACCATCCGGTTCCGGCATCGCCACGTCGCTCTAAAGTTTTTCGTGTCGCATCTGCCAACATTGGTGTCTTTTGTGGCGATATTTGGTTGCCGGGATATAGACCGTAAAGATGCGATACGTGTCTGTGTGTCGGCTCTACCTCTTTGTAATCTTCAATCCATTCTTGTAAATATCCGCCGTTACTTATTTGCATGGGAGGAAGTTTTTCTATTGCCTCTTTTATCTGTGAGATAAGCTCATCATCTTCAGTATCCAGAATTTGTGCTGCCGACAGTATATTAGAAAATAGCTCATGAATTATCTGGCAGTCCATAGTGGGACCCATACATACATAAACCGGATTGTTGTTGTTCGGAAGAAAGAAAGCATTCTCCGGCGAAGATGAAGGTGCTGTAACCAACCATCCGGTTGCAGGGTCTTTTATCATTGAAGTAAGAAAAAACTGAGCCGCTCCCGTGAGTATAGGATATACGGAGCGGAGATACTCAATGTCTTTTGTAAAAAGAAAATGATTCCAAAGATGTGCACAAAGCCATGCACCGCCTGTATTGGTCGCCCCCCAAGATGCATGTTCGCCCGGTGCGGTAAATTTCCAAGGATTACTCATCATGTGGGCAACCCAGCCCTTAGCTCCATAAAAAGTGCTTGCAGTAGTTTCGCCCGATGGTACAAGCGAATTTATAAAACGGACAAGCGGCGAATGTAGTTCTTGCAAGTTACAAACATCCGCGAGCCAATAATTCATTTGTAGATTGATATTCAGATGATAGTCGCCGTTCCAAGGAGTTTGCACGCTGTTTGCCCACAATCCTTGTAGATTGAGAGGCAGTGAGTTTTCGTTTGTACCCGAAATCATCAGATAACGTCCATAGTGAAAATAGAGTGCAGCGAAAGCCGGGTCATTGTTCGACTGAAATTTTAATAACCGGATATTCGTTGGTGTGTGGTTATCCTGTTCTCCCAAATCGAGTTGCACCCGATTAAATTTTTCTTGAAAAGCTGTCGTGTGTGCTTCTTTCAATCTAGAAAATGGTTGTTTTTCAGTATTTACCAATAAATTATTTACGGTTGCAACATAGTTTTTATCTAATAAATCGGTAGATGTGGAGATAAGAATAATAGCCTCATCGGCATCGGTTATCACGATAGAGTTATCTGTAGTTGTAAGATTTCCGCCTATATTTGCAATTTGCATTTTGGTAATAAAACGAACTCCTTTATTTGAATTAAAACCGTCATTTAATTGACCCTTCATTACCAGCCTGCCATACTCGATTGAAATATCTGCTCTTTCCGGACGACTTATTGTAGCATCGAAAGAGATGGCTTTTTTCTTGTTGGATTTCAGTCTGATACACAAAATGTCGTTGGCGTGTGATGCAAAATATTCACGAATAAAAACGGTGTCTCCAATCGAAAAACTTGTGGTGGCGATAGCGTCGTTCAGTAAAAGTGTTCTTTTGTAATTTCGCGGATTACTTTTTTTATCTCCGAAATGATGATTTATGTGCAAATCTCCCAACATCTGAAAGCATCCGTATGGTGCATCTTTCCCGTTTCCAAAGGCAGATCCTTGTCCACCGCAACGAAAATGTTTATACATCAACTCTTGTGCCTCATCATTTTTTCCGTTCAACAGAAGTTCTCGTATTATCGGTAAATAATTAATAGCATCACGATTTAGTGCTGAAGGGTCTTCGCTTCCCGACCACATAGTAATATCATTCAGCACAATAAGTTCCGATTCGACTCCACCATTGGGCATCATACCTATTCTGCCGTTGCCAAGCGGTAGGGTCTCTTCCCAAATATTTGCAGGAGTGTCATACAGCAATATCAGGTTGCGATTGTTCGATATCAATAATTCGATATTGATAAACAGAAACAGAATAATCAATAAGCAGTGAAAGCGGCTAAAATTCATAAAGCACTTTTTAGTCATAATAATAGCAGTTAACAAAGATGCGAAAAATCTTTCACTTTTCCTGTTTATATGAGAAAAATATCAACTTTATGTTACTTAGTAGCTGCTAATTTGGAATTAGCTGTTACTTTATCAATACAAATAGGAATTATTTCCATAAATAAAGTTTATATTTGTATATGTGAAAAGTAATTTGTTTTGTAAAAAGTGGATATTCTTCAAACTGACATACAATTTGTTCCTGGAGTAGGACCCAAAAGAGCACAAATATTGCAAAAAGAGCTTGATATTTTTATTTTAGGAGACTTGTTGCGATACTATCCATACAGATATGTCGATCGTAGCAGAATCTACTATATACACGAAATCGACAGTTCGATGCTAAATATCCAGATAAAAGGACGAATTACAGCTTTCGAAACCATTGGCGAAGGGCGAAAAAGAAGACTTATCGCACATTTTACCGATGGAACGGGTTTTGTCGATTTGATTTGGTTTCAAGGAATCAGATTTGCAGAAGACAGATATAAGGTGGGGCAAGAGTATATTGTTTTTGGCAAACCCTCTCTTTTTAATAATCGTTGGAATATAGCACATCCCGATATTGACGAATATAAAAACGAAGATTCTCGTCCCGAAGTGTTCTACGCGTTTTACAACACGACGGAGAAGATGAAAAATCATTACCTCAACTCTAAATCCATGCAGAAAATAATGGCAAATGCTTGGGGAATGATTAAAGAGCCGTTGCGGGAAACTCTCTCGAATGATGTAATAAAAAGTGTACACCTGTTATCTTTTCACGAAGCTGTTGAGAATATCCATTTCCCCAAAAATCCGATTCTTTTGCGTGATGCCGAAGTAAGATTGAAATTTGAAGAGCTGTTTTACCTGCAACTCAATATTGCTCGTTATACAGCAAACAGGAAAGAGAAATTGAAAGGGTTTATTTTCAAAAAGGTGGGCAGTTCACTGAATACATTCTACAAAAAAAATCTCCCTTTCGACCTTACTAAAGCACAAAAGCGTGTTATAAAGGAGATCAGACACGATATGGCTACCGGCAGGCAGATGAACAGACTTTTGCAAGGCGATGTGGGTAGCGGAAAAACGCTCGTTGCTCTGATGTGTATGCTCATTGCTATAGATAACGGTTTTCAAACATGTCTCATGGCTCCCACCGAAATATTGGCATCGCAGCACTACGAAAGTATTCAATCGTTTCTTGCCAATATGGGTTTGAATGTGAAATTACTGACAGGCTCGACCAAAAAGAAAGAACGCGAAGCTATGCTTTTGGCTTTACAACTTGGTGAAATTGACATCTTAATCGGCACTCATGCTCTGATAGAAGAAGATGTGTTGTTTAAAAATCTGGGCTTTGTAGTGATAGATGAGCAACATCGTTTTGGGGTAGCTCAACGTGCCAAATTGTGGAATAAAAATGACACTCCGCCTCACGTATTGGTAATGACGGCAACACCAATACCGAGAACGCTTGCTATGACAGTTTATGGCGACCTCGATGTTTCTGTTATAGATGAGTTGCCACCGGGACGTAAACCTGTACAAACTTTGCACCGATACGATAAAAAACATGGTGCGATGTATGAGTTTATCCGTACTCAGATAAATTCGGGAAGGCAGGTCTATATTGTTTATCCTCTGATTGAAGAGAGCGAAACTCTCGATTTGAAAAATTTAGAAGAGGGGTATGAGCAAATTCAAAAGATATTTCCGGAATTTAAGGTTTGTAAAATGCACGGTCGTCTCAAACCTGCCGAGAAAGAGGAGGTGATGCAGCAATTTGTATCGAAAGAGGCACAAATAATGGTCTCTACTACAGTTATTGAGGTGGGTGTGAATGTGCCGAATGCAACGGTTATGGTGATTGAGAGTGCCCATCGATTCGGTTTGTCGCAATTGCACCAGTTACGTGGTCGGGTAGGGCGTGGCGGCGACCAATCGTACTGTATTTTGATAACGCCTTACGAGTTGTCGGCTGATACTCGTCGCCGAATGGAGATAATGACCGAAAGTAACGATGGATTTGTTATTGCGGAAGCCGATTTGAAACTTCGCGGTCCGGGTGATTTGGATGGAACTCAACAAAGCGGTATAGCACTCAATCTTAAAATTGCAGATTTGGTACGAGACAGTAATATCCTGTATAAAGCAAGGGAAGTTGTTGATGAGATAATATCGAAAGACCCGCGACTCTCTCATCCGGAGCATGCCATATTGAAACAACAACTCAAAAAAATAGCAGGGAATAGATTTGATTGGGGAAGAATCAGTTAACCACCAATCAAATCTGTATTTGTACTATTCTTTACTAACGGTAACAATTTTCTTTCCCTTAAACCGGAATCATCTCTCCAATCATCATTTTCCGCATCTTTGTAATTGGTAACCATTATTACCTCTCCATTATTATCAATTAAAATATATTTTGACCAGTCATCAATATTTTCAAATTTGGAAGGAGTAATTTCTTTTATGAAATTTTTATTTTTCTTGCTCGATTTGCTACCATAATCATTGTTTACCAACAGAATATCTACATTCTCATCTATTTTCTTAAGGTAGTCTATAGCTAGGTCAATATATCTATTATTTTCTTTATCATTTTCTAAGATAACGAAATAGAAATTCAAATTGTGTTCTTTCGCAAAATTATACGCTCCTTCTGCATGCAATCTGCATGGTTTACACCATATTCCAAATGTGAAAAACAGAGATTTTCTTTCATTATTTTTGGCTATACATTTAATTTTTTCGGCATTTACAGTTGGTAAATCTTTATAATTTTTTGAGTACTCTATTTCGCAGTTTGATTGTGATAAAACAACTAACGAGATTAAACCACAAATGGTTGATAATATTAATTTTCGCATAAATATATTCTTTTTGTAATAAAAAAGTGGCTTGACAATATATTTAAGCCACTTGATATTACTTATATCTTACTGTATTTTAGATACATCTAAGCAAAATCCTCCGTTTCTGCCTAAAGTATTATCTAAAGTGTAAACTCCGCTTCTAATAATATATCTATCTCCAAGATGTATGTCATTATCTACATAAAAATTTGTATCATAAATATTTTCGTCAATTCTACTATCTAATAACAATATGGCATTGTATTTAGTTGATTTTCCGTTTTCATCATTCGATTCAGTAATAAATCCTGTAAAGTCACTGTCATAATCAAAAGACGAATCTTCTTTTGTATAAATTTCAATCCAAAATGCAACTACCTCACAAATACCAAAGCCATAACAATTCTTAGATCGTCTTCCAGACCTAAATGTGAATCCAGCATCAATAGCATCTATAATTATTGCGATTTTTTTTCTTTCATTAACTCTGAATAACTGACAAAAGAAACTTCACTTTCGGATAGTTCTTTTAAGTTTGAGCTCTCAACATTCTCTATTTTTTGGCACGAAATGGCTGCAAATAATATAACCAAAATAAAAATTGATTTTTTCATTTAATTTTTAGTTATTAACCTGAGTTTCGGCTAAGAAACATCACTAAAATTTGGTAAGCAAGCAAATAATTTGTATCTTTATATCTGATAAACAACAAAATACGATTATCTATGAGCTTGCTTACCAAAGACAAAATTACTGAAATTTTCTG
>JBGZFC010000011.1:0-43954 GCA_041846575.1 Bacteroidota bacterium | reverse complement strand
TAATATCTGAAAAAACATTAGAAAATCATATCAATCGTCCCGAAATACAGAAAGCAATAAAACATGGATACGGCTCCAATATTCGTGTTTCCGACAGTAGTCATTTAAAATATTTATATTTTGCTAAAAAATATCCTGAGGGTTATATCATTCGATTGGCTTTACTTTACGATTTGAAGATAAGGTCATTAATAAGCACAAATAATAGTTTTGTCTATTATATATTGATGTTTTTTGTTGTAAGTGTGCTTATGATGATGTATTTTGCCAATAAATTTTCGCAATCAATAAAAAAATTGAAGGAATTCTCGAACGACTTAAAGAATAATCGTCCTGTAAGATTTGATTTCACTTTTCCAAATAATGAAATTGGAGAAATTAGTGCCAACATAGTTGAAAACTATAAACTTTTACAAGAAAGTAAACATAAACTCTCTGTTGAGCGTGAAAAATTAATACAACATTTTCACTATTCGGAGGAAGGTATCGCCATATTTTCAAAAGAGTGGAAAAACATTTATTCCAATTTATATTTCATTCAGTTCTTAAATGCAATAATGGATGAACCGACGGAAGATATCGAAGATATATTTAATTGTACTGAACTTGAAGACTTCGTGCAGTTTATTGAATCGGAGCAACGCGAAGAAAACATGTTTACAAAGCGTATTGAGAAAAATGGTAAAAAGTACAATGTGCGTACCATTATTTTTGATGACAGCAGTTTCGAACTTTACATAAGTGATATTACCAAATCTGAAAAAACAAGATTGTTGAAACAGGAGATGACAAATAATATTGCTCATGAGCTTCGTACTCCTGTTACAAGTATGCGAGGCTATCTGGAGACGTTACTCAATATGAATGAGAACTACACTGAATATCAACAGAACTTTATAGAAAAAGCTTATATACAATCTATTCGCCTTTCTGAGCTGATTCAAGATATTGGCATGTTGACAAAAATTGAGGAGGCGAGTGATAGATTTGTAAAGGAACCTGTACAAATTATTGATTTGCTAAAGGAGCTAAACGTGGATATGACAGAAATATTTCGTGAAAAACAGACTCAATTTATTATAGATGTTGCTGATAATGTGGTTGTTTATGGAAGCTCTACACTACTATATTCCATATTCAGAAACTTGACCGAAAATTCTGTAATGTATGCCGGAAATAACATAAAAATTACTGTTCGTTGTTACATGGAAAACGAAGATGCCTACTATTTTGAGTTTTTCGATACTGGAGCCGGAGTGGAAGAAAAGCACTTAGTTCGTATTTTTGAACGCTTTTATAGAATAAACGAAGGTCGTACCCGCAACACAGGAGGTTCGGGATTAGGATTGTCAATCGTGAAAAATGCAGTACTATTCCATAATGGAAGTATTATAGCCAAAAATCGTCCCGAAGGTGGATTGTCATTCCTGATTACATTACCGAAATAGTGAGAAATCTATTATTCCGTCTGTTAGCCGTTAGTCGTTTGACAACATAGTGATGTGCTTTACTTTTGATACAGCCCCAACCTCTTCGGGTTGAAATTTGTGGTGTTATTTGTACCATAGGCTACGCTTGCATACGGTTTATTATCAACGGGACAAACGGACTTAAAGCCGTTAGTCCCTATAAAAATTAGTTACATTTAGTAACAAATACGGATATACATTATGCTTCTTTATTCTATTCTTACTGCCGTTCCCGATGCTGATACCATCATCATGCTACCTCTTTCGCCAATGGTTTCATAATCCAAATCAACGGCAATAACCGCGTTAGCGCCCAATCGTGCGGCATTTTCTTCCATTTCACGTAAGGCAATTTGTTTTGCTTCGCGAAGCACTTGTTCATATTTACTCGAACGTCCGCCAACTATATCTGTAATAGAGGCGAAAAAATCCTTAACTATATTTGCTCCAATAATGGTTTCGCCGGAAACAATACCATAATAAGCCGTTATACGCTTACCTTCGACAGCGTTGGTTGTTGTAATTAACATAATAATTTAATTTTATTTTTTCCAAAAGTACACAAATCTATTGCAATTAAAAAGAAAAATAAACTGTTTTTTAAGTGTAATCTTGTTTTGAACGTTGTATCTTTGTCTGAAACTAATTAAAACTTTGAGAAATATGAAATATATTGGAGCACACGTAAGCGCATCGGGTGGAGTAGAAAATGCTCCTTTGAATGCGTATAGTATTGGAGCAAAAGCTTTTGCATTATTTACAAAAAATCAACGACAATGGGTTGCCACACCTCTTACTAAAAAAAGTATTGATTTGTTTAAGCAACGATGTGATGAATTTGGCTTTTCTCCCGACCATATTTTACCGCACGACAGCTACCTTATCAATCTCGGACATCCCGAAGAAGAGGGATTAACCAAATCGCGTAATGCATTTTTAGACGAGATGCAACGCTGCGAACAGCTAGGATTGAATCGATTAAATTTTCATCCGGGCAGTCATTTAAACAAAATGTCTGTCGATGAATGTTTAAGTAGAATCGGAGAATCTATTAATATTGTTCTTGACAAAACAGAAGGTGTTACGGCTGTTATCGAAAATACCGCCGGACAAGGTACAAATTTGGGTCACACATTTGAACAAATTGCACATATAATAGATAAAGTGGAAGATAAAAGCAGGGTTGGTGTTTGTATAGATACGGCACATACCTTGGCTGCAGGATATGAAATACGCACAAAAGAATCGTTTGATGAAACCTTTACAAAATTTGCAGAAATAATTGGATTTCAATATTTAAAAGGAATGCATATCAATGATTCCAAGAAAGAGTTGGCATCGCGTGTTGACCGTCACGACAGTATCGGCAAGGGATTGATGAATATGGATTTGTTCAAATTCCTTATGAGCGATTCTCGTTTCGATAATATACCGCTTATATTGGAAACGCCCGATGAAACGATTTGGGCTGAAGAGATAAAATTGTTGTATTCGTTGGAACAGTAAAAGATAAGAATTTGATGAAGATTTGATTAAAACAGCTATTATGCTCTTTTAATTAGCTTAATAGAATATATTATAACATATATCCTGTTTTTTTCGCAATATCGGAAGAAAAAATATCTCCAAAATTTTGCAATTGAAAAAAAATGATATTATCTTTGCAGTCGCAAATTGAAACAGTGCTGGTGCCATAGCTCAGTTGGTAGAGCAACGGACTGAAAATCCGTGTGTCCCTAGTTCGATTCTTGGTGGCACCACAATAAAAAAAGGAGTTATCTTATTATAAGACAACTCCTTTTTTATTTTATAATATCCGTAATATATTCAAAAGGCTAAGTAAGCGAATATTCAATAAATAAATCGTATTATTTATTGCATTGTCATTTTTTTTAATAGTTATTTTGCATAACCTACTGTCTGCGAAAGCAAAACTTCGTGTGTTGGAGACAGTTTCAATAAATCATGTAGTACTTTTTTATCGAAAGAGCCTCTAACAACAGTACCCAAACCTTCCGATGCACAATATAGATAGATATTTTGTGAAATAAATCCACAGTCTGTATAAGAGTAATGCAAACTTGATGCCTTTTCCGAATCGGAAACAAAAAGAATATTTAGCGGTGCTTCTGCTACAAACTCTTGCATTCCTGTATTTTTTCTATAGTCACCTTTATTTATTAATGTGAGTTTATGCTCCTTAGCATTATAAAAATAGATACCATCTTTTAAAACCACATAAAGCTCTAACTCTTGGCGATTGTTTGCTGTTGGAGCTGTTCGTTTATCATCTCTATTGAAGCCGTTAGCAGCCCATAACAAATCTGATAATTGCCGTGAAGAAAGCTCTTTACCAGAAAACGAACGAGTAGATTTTCTCTTGTTAAGCGACTCCATCAAAGGTTTTCCTCCTGTTCTATCGGGAGCGGGTAATTTTATTTCTTGTGCGTTCATACTGCATCCAAAACAAATTAAGAGTAATAATAAAATTTTTGTTTTCATACTTGTAATAATAAATCAATTTATGTGAAACATGTAAACAAATATAAATGAAATAAAGATAATGATGAAATTTATTCGTAATTACTTTGTCATAAAACGTTTTTTTTCTAAGCTGTTCATAATAAAAGCTCTCCGTAGGTTGTAAATAAACTTTTATGAGTATATTTGCGTATTGATTATAAAATTTTTCATTATGAAACGCTTTATCAACACCATATTATTTCTCATGTTATTCGCAATTACGTTGTCGGCTCAAATTCAATTGAGCGATAGCGCCAAAGTAAGTTTGCTTACTGCATCGCCTTGGGACGGAGCTGTTTATGCATATTACGGACACACGGCAATTTGGGTACAAGACGATTCTACAGGTCTGGATGCCGTATTTAATTACGGATATTTTGATACCTCCATACCCAATTTCATTTGGCATTTTGCAAGAGGAGAAACAGACTACGTTTTGGGTGTTACATCAATAACGCAATTTCTTCAAGAGTATGGACGAAAAGGGCAAGAGGTTTTCGAACAAGAGTTGAATTTATCGTTAGATGAAAAACAAGATCTTTTCGATGCCTTGTATCTCAACTCTTTGCCTGAAAACAGGAAGTATCGATATAACTATTTATATGATAATTGTGCTACACGTCCACGCGATATGATAGAAAAATACACATCGGGCGATATTCACTATCCGCCAACTGCAAAAGAGCAATCTTACCGCGATTTGTTACACGAATGTTTGAAGCCTTACCCATGGAATAAATTCGGAATTGACATTATACTCGGAGCGGATGCCGACAAAATTATTGATGTTCGTCAGAAAATGTTTATACCTGAATATCTGAAAAATTCATATTCCGGAGCTGTAATTGTTGACTCTACAAGCGTTCCATTAGTAAAAAATGAATTATTTATTTTATCTGTTGATAATAAGGACATAAAGAAAAGCGAAGAGCCTTTATTCTCTCCTTTATTAATAGCATTCGCACTACTGTTGCTTACTGTTTTGATTTCTGTTTATCAATACGTAAGAATGGGGAAAGCAGTGTTGCCTAAAATTTACGATACTATACTTTTCGGTATTGCCGGAGTTGCCGGAGTGGTTATTTTCTTTATGATGTTTTTCTCGGAACATCCTGCAACTGATAAAAATTGGAATTTTGTTTGGCTTAATCTTTTCGCATTAATTTTTGCCATTTTATTTTGGGTAAAACGGATGAAAAAGGTGGTAATTTTCTATCATTTTATTAACTTTGCAGTTTTAACGCTATTTCTGATTTTTTGGTGGCTTATACCACAAAATTTACCGTTGGCAACTATTCCATTTTCAATGTGTTTATGGCTTCGGTCAGGAACAAACGTTATCGTATTACGCAAAAAATATCGTTTAACAGACGATTTGTATCGTCAAAACATCTGAAAGCAGGATGGGGTGGATAATTTTTTATTTGCGAATACGTTTATTATTTGATTAAATATACATAAATGACTAAACTTCTATCATCTCTTGTTGCTTTTTTGTCGATAGTTTCACTTAGTGCTCAAAGCACGGCAACCACACCCAAATTGGTTGTGGTAATTACAATTGACCAACTGCGAGGCGATTATCTAGAGATGTTTCAACATACTTTTGGAGAAAAAGGATTCAAAAGATTATACAGCGAAGGGTTGGTTTATGCCGATTTAGAGTTCGATTTTCCACATCTTGACCGTGCTTCAACAATTACAACAATATTTACCGGAGCAAATCCGTCATATCACGGCATTATTGGTGAGAATAAATATCTGGCAAATCAAAATAGAGAAATTTCATCTTTTGCAGATGAGAGTTACAACGGAAATAACGCCACGCAACGCTATACACCACTATCAATAAAGGTTTCGACTATTGCCGATGAATTAAAAATCGCTTCCGGCGGTCAATCAGACGTTTTTACTTTCGCACCCGATGCATCGCAAGCACTTGCCACAGGCGGACATGCAGCCAACGGAGCCTATTGGATTGACGAGCAAAATATAAATTGGACAACGGCTGCATTTTACAAAAGCAAACATCCTGTAGTAGAGCAATATAATCGTTCGTCTGATGCTCTCAACAGGAAAATAAGCACATTTACATGGCAACCGGCAATGGATATATCTAATTATAAGGTATTTCCTTACACTAAAAATCTCTACAAATTTCAGCATTTTATTGGTGTAGATAAAAAAGATAATGTTCGTTTGCTGAAACAGTCGCCGTTTGTGAATTCGGAAATTTGCGGAATTGCCGAAAAGTTGTTGACATCCAACTCTTTGGGTAAGCGACAAAATCCCGATTTTTTGGCAATAACACTCTATGCCGGTAATTTCGAGAAATCGCTCGACAAAAACTATTCCATTGAAATTCAAGACACATACTATCGTTTAGACAATGAAATTGCAAAAATAATAGATGCAGTTGAAGTTGCAGTGGGTTTGCAAAATGCACTTATAGTTGTAACATCCACAGGCTATTTCAATGAACAAGAGGTTATTCCGGCAGACATGACAACAGCGGGAGGAGATTTTTATCCGAAACGCAGTATATCGTTGCTCAACATGTATCTGATGGCTCTTTACGGACATGAGCAGTGGATTACAAAGTATTACAACCAACAGCTGTATTTCAATAAAAAACTGATTGAGGACAGGAAAGTCAACTTTATCGATATGCAACAAAAAGCTGCCGAGTTTCTGGTGCAATCGGCAGGAGTTCACGATGTTATTACATCTTATCAGATGCTACACGGTGCTCATAACCAAAACGTACAGAGATATAGAAACGGATTTCACAAAGGCGTTTCGGGCGATTTATATTTAGAGTTGCAACCCGGTTGGCGTGTGGTTTATGAGAAAGAGACGGAAAACACATATCGTGTACGTCACAACGCAATATTGGCACCTGTTGTATTTTGGGGAAATGGCATAAAACCACAAAAGATAAATAGAGTAATAAATGCAACAGAGATTGCCCCAAGCATTTCACATCGTTTAAGAATAAGGGCACCCAACGCGGCAAAATCAAATATACTGAAAGAATTAAGATAAATTTGAAACAATAAATCATATAAATAACACAACCCGAAAAAGTTTTTTTTAAGTAGGTAATAACAATAATAATCATGGGATTTAATAATTTTATAAGTAAAATATTCGGTAATAAGGCACAGCGTGACATGAGGGAGGTTAATCCTATTGTAAACACGATAAAAGAGGCATATAAAGATATTGAAAAATTATCGAACGATGAATTGCGTGCCAAAACAAAAGAGTTAGAAAAACGTATAAGTGAATACGTTGCAGAAGAAAAAGCGGAAATAGAAAGACTAAAAGCGGATATTGAAAATATTCCGTTGGAAGAGCGAGAAGCTGTTTGGAATAAGATTGATAAAATAGAGAAAGATACTACCGAGAAATACGAGAAAATTCTAAATGAGGTTTTACCGGTAGCTTTTTCTATTGTAAAAGACACTGCTCGCAGGTTTACAGAAAACAGTCAGATAGTTGTAACTGCAACCGATTTCGACAGAGATTTGGCAGCATCGCACGATTTTGTGAGAATAGAAGGAGACAAAGCTATCTATCAAAACCATTGGATTGCAGGAGGTAATGAAATTACCTGGGAGATGGTTCATTACGATGTACAACTTTTCGGTGGAGTTGTATTGCATCAGGGAAAAATTTCCGAAATGGCAACCGGAGAGGGAAAAACATTGGTTGCAACACTTCCCGTTTTCTTAAATGCATTAACACACAGAGGAGTACACGTGGTTACAGTAAACGATTATCTTTCAAAACGCGACTCTGAGTGGATGGGACCAATCTATATGTTCCACGGACTTTCGGTAGATTGCATAGACAAACACGAACCAAACTCCGATGCAAGACGTAAAGCATACGAAGCAGACATAACTTTCGGAACAAACAACGAGTTCGGTTTCGACTATCTGCGTGATAATATGGCTGTTTCACCGAAAGATTTGGTGCAAAGAATGCACAACTACGCAATTGTGGATGAGGTTGACTCGGTACTTATTGACGATGCCCGTACACCATTGATTATTTCGGGACCGGTACCGAAAGGCGATGACCAACTTTTTGAGGTTTTCCGACCGAGAGTAGAACAACTTGTAAAAGCACAACGTGATCTTACAACTCAGATACTTGCAGAAGCAAAAACAAAAATGGCTTCCGAAAACTCAAAAGAACAGGAAGAGGGAGCTCTTTTGCTATTCCGCTCTTTCAAAGGCATGCCAAAATATAAACCACTCATCAAATACCTGAGTGAACAAGGTGTAAAAGCCACAATGTTGAAGACGGAAGCTTATTATATGCAGGAACAATCGAAACACATGCACATTGTTACCGACCCGCTCTATTTCATTATTGATGAGAAGATGAACAGTATCGAACTTACGGAAAAAGGTATCGACTTGCTCACGGGAAAATCGGACGACCCGCAATTTTTCGTTTTGCCCGACATAAGTACACAACTATCCGAATTAGAAGTTCAAACTATCTCTGATGAAGAAAAGGCGACCAAAAAAGACGAACTACTCCAAAACTACGCGATTAAATCGGAACGAGTTCACACTGTTAATCAACTACTTAAAGCTTACACGCTGTTTGAAAAAGATGATGAATATGTGGTAATTGACAATAAAGTAAAAATTGTTGACGAACAGACAGGACGTATAATGGAAGGTCGTCGTTATTCAGACGGATTGCACCAAGCTATTGAAGCTAAAGAACGTGTAAAAGTGGAGGCAGCAACGCAAACTTTTGCTACAATTACTCTACAAAACTATTTCAGGATGTACAATAAACTCGCAGGAATGACCGGTACAGCCGAAACGGAAGCAGGAGAATTTTGGGACATCTATAAATTGGACGTGGTTGTAATTCCTACAAATAAACCGATTATCCGTAACGACCAAAACGATAGAATCTATAAGACTAAACGCGAAAAATATACAGCAGTAATAGAAGAAATAGAGAAAATAATAGGCGAAGGTCGTCCTGTTCTTGTGGGTACAACTTCGGTTGAAATTTCCGAACTATTGAGCCGAATGCTTACTATACGAAAAATCAATCACAACGTACTTAACGCGAAACTTCACCAACGCGAGGCTGAAATTGTTGCCAATGCAGGACAAAAAGGAATGGTTACCATTGCAACCAACATGGCAGGTCGTGGTACCGACATTAAACTTACCGAAGAAGTTAAAGATGCCGGAGGATTGGCTATTATCGGTACCGAAAGACACGAAAGTCGCCGTGTTGACCGTCAGTTGCGTGGACGTGCCGGACGTCAGGGAGACCCCGGCTCATCGGTTTTCTTTGTTTCGCTGGAAGACGATTTGATGCGTCTCTTTGCATCGGAACGAATTGCCGGATTGATGGACAGAATGGGATTCAAAGAGGGAGACATGTTGGAACACAGCATGTTGAATAAATCGGTAGAAAATGCACAGAAAAAGGTTGAAGAAAACAACTTCGGTATTCGTAAACGTCTCTTGGAGTACGATGATGTTATGAATTCACAACGTGAACTTATATACAAACGTCGCCGTCATGCTCTTATGGGCGAACGTATCGAAATGGACGTTGCCAACATGATAACCGAAACTGCTAAAAATGTAGTAGAGATTAATGATGGTGATTATGAAAACTTGAAATTAGAACTTTTCAAAGTAATGGCTGTTGAAGTTCCGTTTACGGAAACTGATATGAAAAACCTGAAAACGGACGAACAAACACAAAAGATCGTTGAAAAAGCCATTTCAGGGTTCAAGAGAAAAACCGAAAAATTGGCAGAGATTGCACAGCCCGTAATAAAAGATGTATATGAAAATCAAGGAGCTATGTATCAAAATATTCTTATACCAATTACTGATGGTAAAAGAGTTTACAATATCTCTACCAACTTGAAAGAGGCTTACGAAACAGGCTCTAAAGCATTGGTAAAATCGTTTGAGAAATCAATTTTGCTTTACACAATCGACGAAAATTGGAAAGAACACCTTCGTGAAATGGACGAACTACGCAATTCGGTTCAAAATGCAAGCTACGAACAAAAAG
This sequence comes from Bacteroidota bacterium, assembly GCA_041846575.1. GTDB lineage: Bacteria > Bacteroidota > Bacteroidia > Bacteroidales > Dysgonomonadaceae > JBGZFC01. The sequence goes on along the minus strand of JBGZFC010000011.1, from coordinate 33,884 downwards.
ACCCATTGCTTATTTACAAAATTGAATCGATGAATATGTTTAAAGCAATGGTGGACGATGTAAACTCCAAATCGGTTTCGATTCTTATGAGAGGACAAATTCCGATACAGGACCCGGGACAAGTTCGCCAAGCTGCACCTGAACGAAAAACAGATTACAGCAAATATCGTACACAAAAAGATGAAATGGAGAGAGGTATCAGTGGCAGTTCGGGACAACAGCGAAATGAAAATATGCCGCAACAGCGTCAGCAGCAAAAGATAGAACCAATTAGAGTAGAGAAAAAAGTTGGTCGCAACGACCCATGTCCGTGCGGAAGCGGCAAGAAATATAAAAACTGCCACGGAATACAAGGTTGAAACTAACCCGAAAGACTTCTTCTTAAATAGCAAAAGAAATGAAAAGAATATTTGCAGATATAGTTGCAAGTATTGTTTCGAGTATGATGCTATTTTTACTTTTGATATTTGTATTAGGCAAAAGAAAGTAACATCAGAATCCCTATTATTCAAGATAGCTTATTTGGCTCTTTTAGCAATACTAATTTATTGAAAAAGTAATTTTTCTTACCGAAAATATTTTGTTAAATGCCAAAAAAGTGCTATCTTAGTAAAATATTTTGAAACAAATTGTACTCAACGCTAATATGTTTTACAATAACATATTAGCGTTGTAATGATAAAGTAGAAAATCACATTTTAATATGATTGAGCAAGAAGACAGAATCATCAAAATTAACATTGAAGATGAAATGAAATCGGCATACATCGACTATTCGATGTCTGTTATTGTATCGCGTGCATTACCGGAAGTGCGTGATGGTTTTAAACCGGTGCACAGACGTATTCTTTTCGGGATGTCCGAACTTGGAAATACATCTGACAAACCATATAAAAAATCGGCACGTATTGTCGGTGAAGTGATGGGTAAATTTCACCCTCACGGTGACTCTTCCGTTTATAATGCCATGGTGCGTTTGGCGCAAGAGTGGAGCATGCGTTACATGTTGGTTGACGGTCAAGGTAATATGGGTAGTGTGGATGGAGATAGTCCTGCTGCTATGCGTTATACCGAAGCCCGTTTGAATAAACTTGCCGAAGAGATGCTTCGAGATATCGAAAAAGAGACGGTTGATTTTCAAAACAATTTTGACGATACACTTCAAGAACCTACAGTTCTACCTACACGAATACCAAATTTGCTTGTAAACGGAGCATCGGGTATTGCCGTAGGTATGGCTACAAATATGGCACCTCACAACCTTACGGAAGTTATTAACGGTATTGTGGCATATATCGATGATAACGAGATAGATACGCAAGGCTTGATGCAATACATCAAAGCACCCGATTTCCCAACCGGAGGATATATTTATGGCTACAAAGGCGTAGAAGAGGCTTTCGAGACGGGTAGAGGACGTATTGTAATGCGTGCTAAATCCGAAATCGAATCGGATAAAAATCATGATAAAATTGTTGTTTCCGAAATACCATATTTGGTAAATAAAGCGGACCTAATCACTAATATTGCTGATTTGGTTGCTGACAAAAAAATAGAAGGAATATCTAACGTAAACGATGAATCTGACCGTCAGGGAATGCGTATTGTGGTTGATTTAAAACGCGAAGCAAACGCTAACGTAATTCTCAATAAGCTATATAAAATGACGGCAATGCAATCATCGTTTAGCGTGAATAACATTGCATTGGTAAAAGGTCGTCCGCAACAACTTAATCTGAAACAGATGATTGGACATTTCGTTGATCATCGCCACGATGTAGTTGTTAGACGTACACAATACGAACTTCGCAAAGCAGAAGAGAGAGCACATATCTTAGAAGGATTAATTATTGCATCAGATAATATTGATGAGGTAATTTCAATTATTCGCAGCTCAGGCAGTCCGCAAGAAGCTATCCAACGTTTGATGGAACGCTTCGAACTGTCTGACATTCAGGCACGTGCTATCGTAGAAATGCGATTGCGCCAACTTACCGGATTAGAGCAAGATAAACTTAGAGCCGAATTCGAAGAGATTAAAAAACTTATCACTCATTTAAACGAAATTTTGAATAATGAGGAGCTAAGAATGCAAATCATTAAAGATGAATTGATTGAGATTAGAGATAAGTATGGAGATGAACGTCGCTCTGAAATTATCTTTGCTGCAGAAGATATGAATCCTGAAGACTTCTATCCCGATGATGAGATGATTATTACTATTTCACATTTCGGCTACATAAAACGCACGCCACTTGCCGAATTCAGAACGCAAAACAGGGGTGGGGTAGGCTCGAAAGGTTCAGATACTCGCGACGAAGACTTCGTGGAATATATCTATCCGGCTACCAATCACAACTATATGCTGTTCTTTACTCAAAAAGGAAAATGTTATTGGTTGAAAGTTTACGAAATACCGGAAGGCTCTAAAACATCAAAAGGAAGGGCTATTCAAAATTTGCTCAACATAGATTCGGATGACAGCATAACGGCATTTGTTCGTGTTCTCACTTTGGACGATGAAGAGTATATCAACTCACACTACTTGTTGTTCTGTACAAAACAAGGAATCATTAAGAAAACATTGCTCGAAGCCTATTCTCGTCCACGACAAAACGGCGTGATTGCCATTGGATTACGCGAAGATGACCAAGTAATTTCCGTAAGATTGACAAGCGGAGAAAACAATATCGTTTTGGCAAACAGAAACGGTCGTGCAATTCGTTTCTTCGAGCAAGATGTTCGACCAATGGGACGTACGGCAACCGGAGTTATAGGAATGACTCTCGATGATGACGGAGAAGACCATGTAATCGGTATGATTTGCGGTAAACCTGATTCGGGAGAGACAATTTTGGTTGTATCGGAACAAGGATATGGCAAGCGAACCATGCTTGATGATGAAGATGGCGAACCAATTTACAGAATTACACGAAGAGGCGGTAAAGGCGTTAAAACTCTTAACATTACAGATAAAACAGGAAAACTTGTTGCAATAAAAAGCGTAACGGATGACAATGATTTAATGATTATTAACAAATCTGGTATAACGATACGTGTAAAAATTGCCGATATTCGCATCATGGGACGTGCTACTCAGGGAGTTCGTCTGATAAATTTGGATAAACGTAACGATGAAATAGCATCTGTATGTAAGGTAAATGCTGAAGATACTGAAGAAAATATAAATGAAAATGAAGAAAATAATCAAAATAGTCAGAGCGTAAATTAGCTCTCTTTTTTAAACTTTTCATATTCATATATGTAAATATTATAACTAATCAAAGAAATACAATTAATAATTAAAAAAAATGAATAACATGAGAAAAATCTTATTCTTGTCTATTGTGGCAATTTTTGCAGCAGGCTCAGTTTCAGCTCAAAAATCAGCATTGAAAGATGCAAAAAGAGCATTAGGAAGTAATGACTTCAATGAAGCACGCACGTTGATTAATCAAGCAACTCAAAATCCGGAAACAGCAACCGATCCTGAAACTTGGAAAATCAAAGGAGATATCGAATTTAAAATGTTTGATACTCAGAGAGATAACGAAATGCTGGGTAAAGAAGCAGACCATGATGCAATGTATAATGGATTATTAAATTCGTACTTACCTTATTTAAAATCAGATTCATTAGGTGAATTACCCGATGAAAAAGGAAAAGTAAAAAACAGAGTAAGAAAAAGTATTGCAGAAACATTAAAAAACAATCAACGATTTTATATTAATTGTGGTATATATTTCAATGACCAAAAAAATTACAGCAAAGCAGCCGATGCTTTTGAAGTTTATTGGCAAATACCTACATTACCAATGTTTGAAGGAACAAAAGATGCATTTGTAATTGACTCTACATACCAAGTTATTAAATACTATGCTGTTGTATCTGCAATTTTAGCCCAAGAACATCAAAGAGCTATAAAAATCTTAAAAGCAGCTATTAATGAGCCTTTTATAGACAATAGTACTTATAAAGAAGTGGAACTTTATGAACTTTTGGGTAGTGAATATCTACAGTTAGGAGATAGCGCAAAATATATAGAAACCCTATACGATGGAGCAAAAAAATTCCCAAGTAGCAGATATTTTATACCAAATCTTGTTAATGTGTTCATACAAAGAGGTCAGCATGACCAAGCCATGCAATACTTAGACCAAGCTATTGCAAACGATCCTTCAAATGCATGCGATTTAAACAGTGTGAAAGGTGCATTATATGCAGAAAAAGGAGACTACAAACGAGCAGAAGAAGAATACAATAAAGCATTAGCTCAGAATCCTGATTGTGAAAGGGCTTTGGAACAAATCGCTGTTAACTATATTTTACAGGCACAAGAAATAAAAGATGAATCTGCTAAAATAACTGATAGAAAGCTACAACTTGAAAAAGATAAAGAAGCTCTTGATTTTTATCAAAAATCTTTACCATATCTTGAAAATTTTACAAAATCACTAAGAGAACGCTCTGCAACAAAAAGTGAAATAGATGGTGCTTTGATGAAACTCAGAAATGTTTACTATAATTTGAGTTTGATGGGCGTTGATAAATCAGCCGAATTGAAAAAAGTTGAATCGGAATTAGGTTTATAATAAAGTTTAGAATCTATAATATAATATAAAGTGGCATCTCGATAAAGGTGTCACTTTTTTTGTAAATAACGTCTAAACTTTATTTTGACAAAAAAAACCTTAGTAGAAAAAAGAGACAAAACCGCGAAAAGTTCAAGGTTTTAAACTCAAAGGTTGGCAATGTCAATTGGTTTTCATTGTCATCTCGAACGGAGTGAGAAATCTGTTTTGTTAATTACGGAATTTGGAGTTCCGAGTAAGAAACACCAATCTACTATATAGAGGTTAGTTGTTAATCTTTGATTAAACATAATAGTTATTATGGGAAAACAGATATATCGAAATTAGAAAGAAAATTCGATGTTTTTTTATTACTTTTGCAGAAGTTATCAATAACTATAATTATGTCAACAAATCAGAGATACAATCAGCGTGGAGTTTCAGCATCCAAAGAAGATGTTCACAACGCCATTAAAAATATTGATAAAGGAATTTTTCCGAAAGCATTCTGTAAAATAATTCCCGATTATCTGGGCAACAATCCGGAATATTGTAATATTATGCATGCCGACGGTGCCGGAACCAAATCGTCATTAGCATACATATATTGGCGCGAAACCGGAGATATTTCCGTTTGGAAAGGAATCGCTCAAGATGCTCTAATAATGAATGTGGACGATTTATTGTGTATTGGTGCAACAGACAACATATTATTGTCTTCTACCATTGGACGCAATAAAAATTTAATTCCGGGCGAAGTAATCTCCGTTATAATTAACGGCACAAATGAGTTGTGCGAAGAGTTATCGTCGTTAGGTGTAAATATCTATCCTACAGGTGGCGAAACAGCCGATGTGGGCGATTTGGTACGCACTATTATTGTTGACAGCACAGTCGCTTGTCGTATGAAACGTTCGGATGTAATCGACAATGCCAATATTCAAGCCGGAGATGTTATCGTAGGGTTATCTTCCTCGGGGCAAGCCTCTTACGAAAAAGAATATAATGGAGGTATGGGTAGTAACGGACTAACTTCGGCTCGTCATGATGTTTTTTCTAACTATTTAGCGAAAAAATATCCCGAAAGCTACGATAATTCAATTCCCGAAGATTTAATATATTCCGGCGGTATGAAATTGACCGATGAGATAGAAAATTTGGGTATAGATGCCGGAAAATTGCTACTATCCCCTACCCGCACATACGCTCCCGTTATATCTCAAATATTGAAAGAGTTACGTGGGAAAATTAACGGAATGATTCACTGTTCGGGAGGAGCGCAAACCAAAATCATGCATTTCTTAAACAATGGATTAAGAGTGGTAAAAAACAACCTGTTCCCTATCCCACCTCTTTTCGATATAATTCATAAACAATCGGGAACTGATTGGAAAGAGATGTATAAAGTGTTTAATATGGGACACCGAATGGAAATTTACTTGCCCGAACGTTTTGCACAGCAAATAATAGATGTTTCTCGTTCGTTTAATATTGATGCCCGGATAGTTGGATATGTGGAAAAATCAGATAAAAGAGAATTAATTATAGAAAGTGAATTTGGAAAATTTGAGTACCAATAACGCCTGATTAACCATATTAAATTAATTATCAAAGAAATATATTGCATAAGAATATTATAGAATAATATATGTCAGACAATTCATTGCTCGCTAAATTAGAGCACATCGTAGCCCGATTTGAAGAAGTGGGTATGTTGATTACCGATCCTTCGGTTATTGCCGATATGGAGCGGTATGTAAAACTGAATAAAGAGTATAGTGAGCTTAAAAAAATAGTGGATGCTCGCAACGAATATAAGTCAACCCTCGACAGCATTGACGAGGCTAAATATATTCTGGCAAACGAATCGGATAGCGATTTGCGTCAACTTGCAAACGAAGAACTTGCCACAAACAACGAAAAACTTCCCGAAATGGAAGAGAAAATCAAGTTTTTACTTATTCCTGCCGATCCGGAAGATGCCAAAAACGTTGTGATGGAAATACGTGCAGGAACCGGAGGTGATGAAGCTGCTATTTTTGCCGGCGATTTATATAAAATGTACACAAAATATTGTGAAAACAAAGGATGGAAAACCGAAATAAGCAGTCTGAACGAAGGAACTGCCGGAGGATTCAAGGAGATTATCTTTACAGTTACAGGAGATGATGTTTACGGTACGTTAAAGTACGAATCGGGTGTTCATCGTGTGCAACGAGTGCCACAAACCGAAACTCAGGGACGTGTGCATACATCGGCTGCAACGGTAGCGGTCTTACCGGAGGCAGAAGAATTTGATGTGGAAATTAACCCTGCCGACATTGAGATGCAAACAGCACGTTCAAGCGGTGCCGGAGGACAGAACGTAAATAAAGTTGAAACAAAGGTGCAACTTACACATAAACCGAGTGGTATTGTGGTAATTTGTCAACAGGCACGTTCGCAATTGCAAAATCGTGAATTGGCAATGCAAATGCTTCGCACAAAACTTTATGACATTGAATTAACAAAACGCCAAGGAGATATTGCTTCTCGCCGTAAATCGCTCGTTTCAACAGGCGACCGTTCAGCAAAAATTCGCACATATAACTATCCGCAAGGACGAATTACCGACCATCGTATTAATTTCACGATTTATAATCTTTCAGCATTTATGGATGGAGAAATTCAAGGTGTAATAGATGAATTGATTGTGACCGAAAATGCTGAAAGAATGAAAGAAGCCGAAATGTAACATAAAAACACAAAAAAATTATATATGACCAAACAACAACTTTTCGAACAGATTCAAAAAAAACAATCTTTCCTGTGTGTAGGATTGGATACAGATATAAAAAAAATTCCGGAATATCTTTTAAATTCGGATGACCCCATTTACGACTTCAACAAAGCTATAATAGATGCAACCGCACCATTTTGTGTTGCATACAAACCCAATTTGGCATTCTATGAAAGTGCCGGCTTAAAAGGATGGTTGGCTTTCGAAAAAACAGTAGCTTATATAAAACAACGCCATCCTCAACACTTTATCATTGCCGATGCCAAACGTGGCGATATTGGTAATACAAGCGAAATGTATGCTCGTTCTTTTTTTGACAAGATGAAGTTAGATGCCGTTACCGTTGCCCCTTATATGGGCGAAGATAGCGTAAAACCGTTTTTATATCCCGAACGTTGGGTTATTTTGCTCGCACTGACAAGTAACAAAGGCTCTAACGATTTTCAGTTGACCGAAGATAAAAACGGCGAACGTCTGTTTGAAAAAGTGTTGCGTGTTTCTCAAAATTGGGCTACAGATGAGCAAATTATGTTTGTTGTTGGAGCTACACAGGGTAATTTGTTTGAAGATGTACGCAAAATTGCATCTAATCATTTTCTTCTTGTTCCCGGTGTAGGTGCACAAGGCGGTTCGCTGGAAGAGGTATGCAAATATGGGATGAACAGAGAGTGCGGTTTGCTTGTAAACTCTTCTCGCGGAATTATTTATGCCGATAATACAGAGAAGTTTGCAATTTCTGCAGCAGAAGAAGCTAAAAAACTACAACAAGAAATGGCGATGATGTTGAACAAATATTTGTAATAAGAATCAGGCAATGTGTCAATTAATTTAAGGTTCAAGGTTTAAAGTCAAGAATACACCAATCACTAATTGTTCATTGTTAATTGCAAAAGTCTTGCCTCTTAAAAAATATTTACCGGACAGCAATAATTTGTAATCAGTCGTTTGCCTACCTGTTCTTTTTAGCCAAAATAACAAACAACGTAACAACGTTGAGAATTTCTAAACGCCCGATTAGCATATTTGCCGAAAGCAAATATTTTGCAGCATCGGGCAGTGAACTGAAATTTGACATGGAACTGATTTTCCCAAATCCGGGTCCTACATTTCCAATGCTTGCAATTGATGCTGTAAAAGCGGTAGTTCCGTCAATATTCATTACAGACAAAATTAGTGCAACTACAAATAATATAAGGATATAAAGAATGATGAAAGCCATTGTTTGCAGTTCCAAATCCTGACCCACAACATTACCGTTTACTTTGGTTATATATATGCCCTGCGGGTGCTGTATATGTTTTATACGATATTTTAGCGAAACAAAATAGAGATATATTCGGTCAAATTTTATACCGCCACCGGTAGAGCCGGCCATGGCACACTGTATCATAAAGTAAATCATTACTATCTTTGAAAACAGTGGCCAAACATCAGTCTCTATAGTTGCAGAACCTGTGGTGGATGCAAGACTGACTACCTGAAACGACGAGTGTCTGAGTGCCTCTCTCAGACTGTAACCGCTCTCAATTACAAGATTTATGGCGATAAATATGATACCCAACAGTAGAACCAAGGTATAACTCCTGATTACTTTTGAATTGAAAATATTATTTTTTTCCCCCGTGAAAGTCAAGAACAGCATTCCGAAATGCAAACTACTCAGATACATAAAAATTGTGAGTGTTACCTCAATCCACACATTATCGTAGTAAGCGATACTTGAATTTTTAGTTGAAAAGCCACCCGTTGCAATTGTCCCGAAAGAGTGACAAACTGCATCGAAAAATGTCATTCCCAATATCCATAAAAGTATAACAAGAAGTACGGTAAGGGAGATATAAACCATGCTGATAATGTGAACAATACGTCTTGCACGCATCTTGAAACTCATAAGTGATAAACCCGATACTTCGCTGCGATAGATGCTTGTTCTCACTCCTTTCGAGTCGGGCATGATAAGCAAAACAAACAGAATAATTCCTACTCCACCAATAAAATGTGTGGACGAACGCCAGAAAAGCATCCCTTTGGTCAATCCTTCCACATTTTGCAAAATGGTAGAGCCTGTAGTTGTATAGCCCGAAACGCTTTCAAACAGGGCATTTGCAAAGGTGAACTCCCCACCCCACATAAAATATGGAACAGCTCCGGCAAAACAGGTAAGAATCCACCCAAATACGCTGATTGCCATTCCTTCGTGAAATGATATTTCTTCGATTTTCTCAACAAATATTTGCGGAAAAAATCCCAAAATTGAGCAAACTATAGCACTGTAAAAAAGCGGTGTAAATGAGTTCTCATGCAATGCAAGTGAAATTATTGCAGATATAAATAGAAACAATGCATTGAACAATAACGCATATCCCAGAAATTTAACAATAGCTATGATTCTCATTTCACAAAAATTATTTACTTCTTCTAATCAGTTGATTTATCTCTTGTTCGAGGGTTTTAATCTCATCTGTTGTATTTATTTTGGCATTGATTTCGCCTTTTTCGGAATAATAATATTTAACCTCTTTTATCAACTGATTGATAGGTCTAATAAAGTAAATCGAGATGAATATATTGAGTAGAATTGCAAATATAACGGCTGCAATAACAGATATAATTGCCGGCATCATAGCACGTTGCGAATTTTCTTTGGCAACAGTTGCTTGTTTGTACATTTGGTCTTGGTTGAGAAGCATAAGCTTATTAATAGCGTCTCTGGTGTCTGAGAAATATTTTTTCAGACTCTCTTCATACATTAAAATTTCATCGATACCTTTTTTTGACAACGCTATATCAGTAGCAATTGTGTGCAGTTTTAAATACTCTTTCTCTATTTTTGTAATTTGTTGTTCTTCGTCTGTTTCCGATATATTTGAGCTAGCTTTTTGAAGAGCACAGGTCATTATAGAATCGGCTGTAAGAATGGTCTCTTCGCCTTTTTGTCTGTTTCCCAAAAGACAAATCATTATGCTACTTTCTATTTCTCCAACCGCATCGAGCATAATTTTAGCCGCCTCAATAGATTGATAGTTATTTTTGAGAACAACATCTACCGAACTCCCCATTTTTTTTAACTCCAATATCGACATAACTCCCGCACTTGCAAGCATTAGGATAAGCAGTAGAAAACTTAAGAATATTTTTGCTTGTAAAGATTTAACCCATCTCATTTTTATTGCATAGCTTATAGATTTATATTAATAGCAAATTTACAATTTTTTTTCGATAGGTTGTATTTATTTGTAAGAAAAAAGGGATATTGATAGTTACGAGTCGTGTTAGAGATACTGAGAAATGTTTATTTATTTACTATTGACTTGTTTACTCGTTTACTTTTAAACTTAGCTAACTTTGCGTGAAACCTTCTACAGCTACCCAAAAAAGAGACGCGGCACGTCGCGTCTCTACAATCATTAGAATTAAAAATGTCTTATTGTCTTGATATTGTGCGTATTGTGTCTAAAAACTACTTGAACAGCAAAATAAAATCCTGATTTTTTTGATATTGGGCAAATTCCAAATCATTCAATGCTCTTCCGGCAAAGTTTTTATCCAATTGAACAGCTTTTTGAAGGTTATTAAGCACATTGTTAAAATTGTTTGTACGTGCGCCTACAATTGCCATTAAATAGTAAGTAGTTGCATTAGGTTTTTGGATGCTTTTCAGTGTAATATCGGCGGCATTGTAGTTTTTAGTAAGTAGTTGAGCTAAAGCAGCATTATTTGATTTTGTATCGCCAAATGCATCTAATGCTCTGTTGTAACTTCCGTCTATAAGATAGAACAATCCCATAATTTCGTTTAAGTTTGGTGCTCCTGACGATTTTCCGAGCAATTCTCTTGCCTTTTCGTTATTTCCGTCTAATATAGCCATAAGAGCATTGTTGGCATTTACTTCCGCAGCATCGGGAGCTATAAGCGAAGCTCTGCTCAATGCCTGTTTGGCACTGTTTATATCGCCGCGTTGGTAATAAGCGGCAGCCATATTGTTCCATCCGCGATAATCTTGCGGGAAATTTACGGTAACATATTGATATATTTTCTCTTTATCTGTATCATTATCAATCAAAGTTGATGCATAAAGTAACTCCTCTACCGAAAGATTTTTGGGGTTATTGTTCCAAAACTCCATAATCTCTTCATCCGATTTTCCTATAATTTCGATATTTGCAGTGATGCGTGAACGACGCAACTGCGGTAAAATGGTCGATGCCAAATCGGAATAAACAAACGAAATATTTTTAATTTCTCGTTCACGAGTTTCGGCATCGGGATACATCGACAATACTCTAAGAACTAACTCCTTGTCTTGCAAATCGGATGCTTCAAGCAATTGACGAAATCCGTCCCAGTCTTGCGCCGTGTAGTGAGCATTTACTTCAGTATCAATTTTTCTTTTTTGAAATTCTCCTTCCAAGTATTGCGTCGTGTTTTTTTCACGTTCAGCTGCAAGTCTTTCGTTTAGCGACAGACCTCCGTCGGGCGAAGCGTATGCGGAAACTTCAATATTTACATTTTGACGCGGGTCATTAAAAGCATCTTGTACACGTTGTTGCCACGAACTCATGTCGCGTGTACCTGTCTCGCTTGAGCGAACATTGGCTTGCTGAATCACAAAGTGGATATTCGCTTCTTGTTTTTCTTTAATTATTCGTTGAAATCCGTCATCGGCAATTGATGGCATAGTGCTTTTTGCACTTAAAAGAGTTGAAGTGGCAAGTACTCCTTCGGCAATTTTTACATCGGGTAGTTTTACCAATTTGTTTTTTATTTTTGCACTAAATCGAATATACAGTTCCGATTTCAACATACCGGGTTTGTATGCGAATTTGGTAGTCATATCAATATTTTTACCTCTTTCGTACGGAATTTCTATCTCGTTTCCGGACACTTTCTCCCCTTGGTAGGTGTATGTAGTGCCATATTCCTCTCCTCCCTCATATTTTAGTACAGGAGTTACTCTGACAACTGCATTTTTATTGAACCATTTTTCGGGAAAATTACCGTTAATTGTAACAGGTATCTCATTGCCAAGAGTCTCTAACGGAGATGGTGTTGCATTGAAATTTGATTGCGAAAGTGGTTTAAGATTGCTGCATGCTGTTACAAACACGGCAACTGCGGCAAATAGAGCATAAAACGATTTTTTTCTCATTTGTAATTATTAATTTATTTGATTTTTTAATCCCAGATTTTGTACAAAGCTACTTTTTTTTTGCCAATTATGGAAATAAAAAAGATGATTTAGTGTTTTTTTTACTTTTGTTTAAATCCCATTTTTGTTAGTGTCTCAGCAACTTCAGTATCTGCATTTATTACTTCGTATGCCAAATATTCTCTTCGCAACGGATAATTGGAGCGAAACCATGTAAATTTATCGGGATTTGCCTTCAATTTATATGTGTCATTCATTGGATTATACGTTTTCCATACAGAAAAAGCCAATTGTTGTACTTTTTTAATATTTGATAAGTCGATAATCGGATTATCCGGTTGTTGTAATGGTTTCAACTCTGTTTGTAATGATTTTAAACTGAAAAAATCGGTAAAATTATCCAAAGACATTTTTGTAGCCATCCATTTGCCATCGGCAGAATATCCTGCAATATGCGGTGTAGCAATAAATACCATTTCCAAAAGTTCAAGGTCGATATTGGGTTCGCTTTTCCAACAATCGATTACTGCACCTGATATTTTCCCCGATTTCAGAGTATTTTTCAGTGCCGTAGTGCAAACCACATCACCGCGAGATGTATTTATTATAAAAGGTTTTTTATTTAGTGAATCAAAAAACGGCTCATCTGCAAGATGATATGTTTTGTGCTTGCCTGTTTTGGTTAATGGTGTGTGTAGGGTAATAATATCGGCTTTTTGTTTTATCGTTTCAATATCTACAAAATTATCTGTTTCAGATAATTTATTATTTTTTTCGCAAAGCGGCGGGTCGTTTAGCAGAACTCGCATTCCAAGTGTTTGACAAGTTTTTTTTACTCTACTTCCAACATTGCCCACACCTATAATTCCGATTGTTTTTTCGCTCAAATCGAATTTGTATTTATCTGCCAACATCAATAGCGATGCCGTAACATATTGTTCTACGGAATTGGCATTGCAACCCGGTGCGGTTCGCCAAGCGATATTGTTTGCCGAACAGTACTGAGTATCTATATGGTCGTATCCGATTGTTGCGGAGCAGATAAGTTTAACGTCTGTACCTGCCAATATTTTCTCGTCGAAACGAGTTACCGTGCGAACAAAAAGAGCATCTTTATCTTTAATCGTTTCGTGCGAAAACAGATTCCCGGGCAAATATTCCACTTCACCAAACTGTTCTATAACGCCACTTAAATAAGGGATATGTGCATCTGCAAGAATCTTCATTTTTTGTTTTATTTTGATTCGGAAATATCTTATTTGCCGCCCTACTCTATCTTTAACGCTTTTTTTGCCCAAATGGTTTGTGTTACACCCCTGACAAGCAGATAAAGAATAAATGCCAGCCACAAACCGTTATTTTCTAATATTGGCGTGGCAATATAGTAACAGCCAAAGAAAACAATGGCTGAAAAAATCATTGCATTTCGCATCTCTTTTGATGCTGTGGCACCAATAAATACTCCATCCCATAAGAAAGCTGAAAATCCGGTTATCGGTATCAATATTGTCCAAAACAGGAACATTTTGCTTGTTTCTATAACTGCTTTATCGTTTGTCAATATTTGCAATATTTTATCAGGGAAGATCGTGTAAATCACCACTGTAATAACACTGACAACTAAACCCCAAAAAAATAATCGTTTCAACATAACACGCAACAGTTTTTTGTTTTTTGCCCCGATATACCTTCCGGTCAGAGCTTCGCCTGCATAGGCAAATCCATCCGTAAAATAGGAGAAAAGCATAAAAAACTGCATCAGCAAAGAGTTTGCAGCCAATATCATATCGCCCATTTCCGATGACACAAAGGTAAAAAACGTAGTAACCAACGTAAGTAGAAAAGTACGTACAAAAACATCTCCATTTACTTTAAAAAACGAACGAATTGCCTTTCTGTCAAATATTGTAGATTTTACCAGATATCTTTTCAATCTGCCGTAATATCTCATCCACATTACAATGCAAATAACAAAAGTAATCACTTGCGAAAGCATTGTGCCGAGTGCAATACCGTTAACCTTCATACCAAAACCATACACTAAAGTAAAACTAAACAGAATATTAAGCAAATTGTTGATTATGGCAATTATCATGGGGATTTTTGCATTCTGCATTCCGATAAAAAAGCCCTTAATGGCATAGGTCGCAAGCACAGCCGGAGCCGCCCAAACGCATATTCTGAAATAGGTTTCTACGTGAATTTTACTCTCTGCTCCCGATTTTATCAACCCGACAGCAAACTTGCCAATCGGATATTGCAGCATAACAATCAGAAAACCAATACCCAGACCAACCAATAGCGAACGAATAAGTACATTCATGGCTTCCGAAAAATCGCGTGCACCATAAGCTTGCGAGACAAAACCACTTGTACTCATCCTGATAAAACCAAAGTTCCAGTAAATCATATTAAAGATATTGGCACCAAGAGCAATAGCACCTATATATACTGCCGAACCCAAACGTCCGGCAATGGCAATATCTATCATCCCGAGAATCGGAACGGTAATATTGGTTATGATGTTGGGAATAGCTAATCGAAATATTTTCCTGTCCATAGCGTGCAAAAATAATACAAAAGATTGAAAAATTATATCCGATTGAAAAAAGTTACAGCTAAAAAAAACATCTTTTTTCTTTTTCATTATTAAAAATAAAGCAATATCTTTGACACCGATTTAAATTGGGGTTTGAACCCTCAAAAATCTGTTGAAAATCAAAATAATCGTTAACTCTATAGTTATCAAATAATATACAAGTTTATATATATGGACAAAATTCAGGAACTTACCAGCAAACTTTATTCTGAAGGAGTAGAAAAAGGACAGGCAGAAGCCGATAAAATTATCGCCGATGCAAAAGCGCAATACGATACTATTATTGGTAATGCAAAAAAAGAAGCAGAACAAATAATGCAAACTGCACAAAAAAATGCAGATGAATTGAAAAGCAATACCGAATCAGAATTAAAACTATTCGCTTCACAAGCAAAAGAGGCTTTGAAAAGCGAAATAACTAATCTTCTCACAAACAGGCTTTCAGCAACAAACATTAAAGCTGCAGTTGAAGACAAAACGTTTATGCAAAAGCTGATTATCGACTTAGTTCAAAATTGGGCTAAAAACGAGAAGTTGACTATCGGTGTAGAAAATTCCGAAGAGTTTACGAAATACATAACAGCCAACGCTAAACACCTGCTTGACAACGGTCTGAAAATAGAAACGGTAAACGGATTAAAAGCCGGATTTACTTTGTCTCCCAAAGACGGAAGTTATCGTGTGAATTTTGGAGAAGAAGAGTTTATAGAATATTTCCGCCAATTCTTGCGTCCGCAAATTCAAAATTTACTTTTTAAATAATAATATAGCCACGTTGCATACCTACAAAATATAAGTAGTTTATTTTCAACGAAGTTAAACAGCAATAATATGTTTTTTAAAAACCAATACTACTGTTTCATAGCAGGTCTGCCCGATTTTACGTTCGACAGCGCGAAACTTCCATTTTCAGTGGAAGAGTTCAAGCGTATATTGGAAAATGAACTAAAATCTAACGACATCAAATTGCTAAACAAGTATTTTTTGAAGTACGACAACGATAATCTTTTACTTCTCTTACAAAACGATGAGTCAAAACTGACCAATTTAGGCAGCATCACTCGTGAAGAGTTGCAAAACGCAATAGAGAGAGTAAAAGAGAATCTGCCACTTAAAAACAAAAACATTCCTGCATATTACGAACAGTTCATCAAAACATGGTTAAGCGAAGATGCTCAGGCAGAAAACAGGTCGTGGGAAGATATGATGTCGTCTCTTTATATGGACTACGGTTTGGATGTAAAAAACACACTCATAGCACGTTGGTTTGAGCTTAATCTGAATATCGGTAATTTGTTATCGGCAATATATGCAAAAAAACACAGCATGGATGTTTCATCGGTAGTTGTCGGAAATAATGAGATAGCTCAACTTATTAGAGAAAACGCCAATGCTCGCGATTTCGGAGTTAACGAAGCTCTTGAGTATTACGATATAATACAACGTATATCGGAAGATACGGATGTGTTTGAACGTGAACGTAAAATAGACAGATTTCGTTGGAATTGGCTCGAAGACAATACGATATTTGACTATTTCAATGTTGAATACATTTTTGCCTACTTGTGTAAACTTCAAATTTTGGAACGCTGGGTAAGTCTGAATGCAGAAGAGGGCGAACGTATTTTCCGCCAACTTATTACCGATTTACGAAACGAAGTTAAAATACCGGAAGATTAAAAACAAAAAAAGATGAATATTTAGCGTAAAATATTCATACAATATAGAACATAAACTATTGACTCATTAAAAAAAATAATAGCCACATAAAATATTATGACAAAAGGAATTGTTAGGGGAATTATTTCAAACCTTGTAATAGTGGAAGTAGATGGTCCCGTTGCCCAAAACGAGATTGCATATATCAATCTTGACGGCACCAACTTGATGTCGGAAGTCATCAAAGTTATCGGGAAAGACGTGTATGTGCAAGTTTTTGAAAGCACACGCGGATTAAAGGTAGGTGCTGAAGTAAATTTTCAGGAACACATGTTAGAAGTAGTTCTGGGTCCGGGACTTTTGGAACGAAATTTAGACGGATTGGAAAACGATCTTGACAAAATGGATGGAGTATTCCTGCAAAGGGGGCAATACACTTTCCCTCTCAACGAGGAGAAGTTGTGGCATTTTATACCCATTGCAAAGATAGGCGATAAAGTTTCGGCAGGAGACTGGTTGGGCGAGGTTGATGAAAATTATCAACCGCACAAAATAATGGTACCTTTTGTTATGAATGGAACATATACCATAAAAAATATAGCCGCTGAAGGAGAATACAACATTTATCACAATATTGCCACGGTAGAAGACGAAAACGGTACGGAACACAAAATAAACATGATACAAAAGTGGCCCGTGAAAGTTCCGCTTACTCTATATAAAGAGAAACCGCGTCCCTATAAACTGCTCGAAACGGGTGTGAGAACAATTGACACTCTCAACCCGATAGTAGAAGGTGGTACAGGTTTTATTCCCGGAGCTTTCGGAACAGGTAAAACAGTTTTGCAACATGCCATATCGAAACAAGCGGAAGCAGATATCGTAATTATCGCAGCTTGTGGCGAACGTGCAAACGAGGTTGTGGAGATTTTTACCGAATTCCCGGAACTTGAAGACCCGCACACCGGACGTAAACTTATGGAGCGTACAATAATTGTCGCAAATACATCAAACATGCCCGTGGCAGCACGTGAAGCATCGGTTTACACGGCAATGACAATCGGGGAGTACTATCGCTCAATGGGATTGAAAGTACTGCTTATGGCTGACTCTACATCGCGTTGGGCACAAGCATTGCGTGAGATGAGTAACCGTTTGGAAGAACTGCCCGGACCGGATGCTTTCCCGATGGACTTATCGGCAATTATATCCAACTTCTACGGACGTGCGGGACACGTGGTGTTAAACAACGGAAAAGAAGGCTCCATTACTTTTATCGGTACTGTTTCGCCTGCCGGAGGTAACTTGAAAGAACCTGTTACCGAAAACACTAAAAAGGTGGCTCGCTGCTTCTACGCTCTCGAACAAGACCGTGCCGACAGAAAACGCTATCCTGCAATAAACCCGATAGATTCATACTCAAAATACATCGAATATCCCGAATTTGAAGAGTATATCTCGAAAGAGATCTCAAACGATTGGACTTCAAAAGTGAGCGATATAAAAACTCGCTTGGTGCGAGGTAAAGAGATTTCAGAACAGATAAATATTTTAGGTGACGACGGTGTTCCTGTAGATTATCACATTACTTTCTGGAAATCGGAACTAATAGACTTTGCTATTCTGCAACAAGACGCATTCGACAATATCGACGCTGTAACACCGATAGAAAGACAAAAATACATTCTGGATATGGTGGTAGATATTTGTAAAACCGAGTTCGATTTTGAAACATTTATCGATGTTGCCGACTATTTTAAAAGATTGATAAACGTTTGTCGTCAAATGAACTATTCCGAATTCAAATCAGACAAATTCAACGAATATAGAAAACAGTTAGACGAATTGCTCGCAAATAAATTAGAAAACAATTAACCACAACCCGGCTAAAAATAAATGCCAATAAATTAAGAATTATGGCTAAAGCATTTCAAAAAATATATACGAAGATTACACAAATTACAAAGGCAACTTGCTCTGTAAAAGCTACCGATGTAGGCTACGACGAATTGGCTACCGTTGACGGACGTATGGCACAAGTAGTAAAAATTATTAACGATGATGTTACGTTGCAAATTTTTGAAGGAACAGAAGGAATACCTACCAATGCTGAAGTGGTTTTTCTGGGAAAAGCACCATCATTAAAAGTCAGCGACCAGCTTGCAGGCAGATTCTTCAATGCCTACGGCGACCCAATTGATGGAGGTCCTATACCTGAAGGAGAAGAACGCCAAATCGGCGGTCCATCGGTAAATCCCGTTCGAAGAAAACAGCCGTCGGAACTGATTGCTACAGGTATATCCGGTATTGACCTGAACAACACATTAGTATCGGGACAAAAGATTCCGTTTTTTGCCGACCCCGACCAACCTTTCAACCAGGTAATGGCAACCGTTGCGCTACGTGCAAAAGCCGATAAAATTATTTTGGGCGGTATGGGTATGACAAACGACGACTACCTGTACTATAAAAACGTGTTTAGCAATGCGGGAGCACTTGACCGTATTATCTGTTTTATGAATACTACGGAAAATCCGGCAGTGGAACGTTTGCTCATACCCGATATGGCTCTTACGGCAGCCGAATATTTCGCGGTTAATAAAAACGAACAGGTCTTGGTTCTGCTCTCAGATATGACTTCGTATGCCGACGCTCTATCCATCGTTTCGAACCGTATGGACCAAATTCCGTCGAAAGACTCTATGCCCGGCTCGCTCTATTCCGACTTGGCAAAAATATACGAAAAAGCGGCTCAATTCCCCGAAGGCGGCTCAATTACAATTATTGCCGTTACAACACTTTCGGGCGGAGATATTACTCACGCCGTGCCGGACAACACGGGATATATTACCGAAGGACAGCTGTTCTTGAGATTGGACAGTACGGTTGGAAAGGTTATTGTTGACCCGTTCCGTTCGCTATCTCGTTTGAAACAACTTGTACAAGGAAAGAAAACACGCGAAGACCATCCGCAAGTAATGAACGCTGCTGTTCGTCTATACGCCGATGCTGCCAATGCGAGAACAAAATTGGAAAACGGTTTCGACCTTACCGATTACGACCAGCGTGCATTGGCTTTCGCGAAAGACTATTCAGAATACTTGCTTGCTATCGACGTTAATCTTGATACGGAAGATATGTTAGATACATCATGGACTCTTCTATCGAAACATTTCAAACCTCAAGAGGTAAACATGAAACGAGAGCTGGTAGATAAGTATTGGAAAAACTAAAAAACAGTGATTAAAGCTGTATAAAAGAGAAACAGGAAACAAATATTGTTTGTATAGACAAAAATGGCTATAAAATTTCAATATAATAAAACTTCGCGCCAGTTGTTGGAGAAACAATTGAAGATACGCGAGCGTGCTCTCCCTACTCTACAGAGTAAAGAGACAGCTCTGCGTATGGAAGTGAAACGAGCAAGAAGCGAAATTGAAGAACTTGAACAAGAGTTGGAGAAAGAAATCCAATCATACGATAAGATGATGGGGATGTGGCTCGAATTTGATGCAAGTCTTCTAAGAGTGAAAGACGTGAATTTTTCGAAAAAGAAGATTGCAGGTGTAGTAATTCCGATGCTCGACAGTGTTGATTTTGAAACCCAACCGTTTAGTGTTTTCAACCGTCCGAAATGGTATTTAGATGGTGTAAAAACATTGGAACGACTTGCCGAAATAGGAATAAGACGCGAATTTCACGAGTTAAGAGTGATGCGATTGGATTATGCTCGAAAAAAAACAACACAAAAAGTAAATCTATTCGAGAAAGTACAAATACCCGGTTATCAAGATGCTATATTGAAAATAAAGCGTTACTTGGAAGACGAGGAAAATTTATCGAAATCATCGCAAAAAATTATGCGTGCATTGCAAGATAAAAAGAAAGAACAGGAGGATAGTATATGGTAGCAAAAATGAAAAAAATATCGTTTCTTGCCTATCACAAAGAGTACGAGAGTTTTTTGCACGAGTTGCGTGAGTTGGGACTGGTGCATGTAGCCGAGACCCCGAACACTGTCGAACACAGCGAACAGTTGCAAGATTACATTGCTCAATTGAAAAAACTGAACAATGCAAAAAATATCTTGAATAAACAGATTGATAAAAAATCGGAAATAGATAGTCGTGCAGCGAATATCGAACAAGGAAAGAGTATTCCACTTCGAATAGAAGAGATAGAAAACGAAAAAGCGTTACTCAATCAACAACTGCAAGTAAGCTCAAAAGAGAGAGAGTTGCTGTTACCTTGGGATGATTTTGATCCGGATGCAGTTAAACGTCTCGAAGAGAAAGCAGGATATAAACTTAACTTCTTTATCGTTTCCGACAATCAATACAAAACAGAGTGGGAAGAGTTTTTCAATGCAATCATAATAAAGAGAGAGACTTCTAAAACCTACTTTGTAACCTTTACACCCAAAGACACAAGTTTGGAAGAGATGAATAACGAAGCTGTAAAACTGCCGAAAGTTTCACTCTCTCAACTAAATGGTCTGATAGATTCGATACAAGCTAAAATTGCGATTGAAAATGAGAAACTGAAAGATTTGGCTGCCGAACTGCCTTCGGTAAAAGAGGCAATAATGCATTATGAACAACAAATTGTCTATACCAGAGTAAAACAGAGTTATACCGGTGTAGCCGATAATAAAATAATGCTTTTGCAGGGATGGGCTTTGGAGGAAGATGAGCAAAAGATTGCCGACTATCTGGAATCGAAATCGGTATATTTCCACATTTCCGATCCGCTACCCGAAGATGACGTGCCAATCAAGTTCAAAAACAACAGATTTGCACGTCTTTTTGAGCCGATTGCAGAAATGTATATGTTGCCCAAATACAACGAAATAGACCTTACACCCTATTTTGCACCGTTCTATATGATATTTTTCGGGTTGGCGTTGGGCGATATAGGTTACGGTCTTTTTTTACTGTCGGCAGGAGCAGTTGCTA
This sequence comes from Bacteroidota bacterium, assembly GCA_041846575.1. Lineage (GTDB taxonomy): Bacteria > Bacteroidota > Bacteroidia > Bacteroidales > Dysgonomonadaceae > JBGZFC01. Next base: position 12,172 of record JBGZFC010000011.1, on the reverse strand, counting down.
AAATAGCACTGAAATCGAAACTAAGTCAATCGCTAAAAGCCGCGATATCATTACTGCAAGTTTTAGGGACATCTACTATGATTTGCGGATTGTTGACCGGTGGATTTTTCGGTTTCAGTCTGTACGATATTGATATTCCGATAATTCAGTCACTGAAAAACAAAGTATTTTTCGACAACAACATGATGTTTAATCTCTCGTTGATACTCGGAGTTATACAAATTTTGTTTGGTATGGGAATGAAAGCAGCCAACAGAGCAAAACAACAAGGATTTAAGTATGCTCTTTCTACAATCGCGTGGATAGTTTTCCTTGTAAGTATTTGTGTGGCAGCAATTGTACCAAAAGTACTGCCTATGTTCGGAACTATTCATCTAATAATAGTTATTCCGGCTGTAATACTTATTCTGTTTTACAACTCTCCGGGTAAGAATCCGTTGGTAAACTTCGGTTTAGGATTGTGGGATACTTACGGAACTGCAACCGGATTGTTAGGCGATATTTTGTCTTATGTTCGTCTGTTTGCTCTCGGTCTTTCGGGTGGAATTTTGGCGAGTGTATTCAACAGTTTGGCAGACGGTATGAGTCCCGATAATGCTATCGTTAAGCCGATAGTATATATCTTGATATTCTTAATCGGACACGCTATCAATATCTTTATGAACGTGTTGGGTGCATTTGTTCACCCATTGCGTCTGACTTTCGTTGAGTTTTACAAAAACTCTGAATTCGAAGGAGGAGGAAAGAAATTTAATCCGTTTAGAAAATAATAAAAAAAGAAATAATTAATAACACTACAATTTAAAAACAATTTATGGAAACTAATTTACTAATCGCCTATGCAGGCGTTGCTCTAATGTTGATTCTTACAGGCGTTGGAAGTGCCTATGGAGTTACTATCGTAGGAAATGCAGCTATCGGTGCTGCAAAGAAAGTGGACGGAAAATTTGGTAATTTTTTGGTGTTAACCGCACTTCCGGCAACACAAGGTTTGTACGGTTTTGCAGGTTACTATATGCTACAAAGCATTTTTAATGTACTTACACCCGAGATTACCATTTTTCAAGCCGTAGCATCTTTAGCCGCAGGTCTTACCTTAGGTGTTGTTGGCTGGTTGTCAAGTATTCGTCAAGCACAAGTTTGTGCAAATGGTGTTGTATCTATCGGACAAGGACATGACGCTTTTACCAATACACTTATTCTTGCCGTATTCCCCGAGCTTTATGCTATCGTGGCATTGGCAGTAGTTTTCTTGATAGGAAGTGCTATAGCGTAAATAAGGTATAAATATTATAATATAAAAAGAGGCTGTTTCAAAAGTACAAACAGCCTCTTTTTTTGTTTATTTGTTTTGATATCGGATATATTTTAGTATATTAGAGCAAAATTAAGGGTATATATATGGCAAAGCTTGTTTTCAAAATTATAATTAAAACAAGTTGTATTATTCTTTCCTGGTTTAGATGAAAAACATCTTTCAAAACATCAAGAATATGAAAAACATTTGAGAATAATGGAGAATCGTAACAACTCCTCTAAGGCAGATAAACCCTGCTACTTTTATGTTGCCTTACCAAAATAGAAGAATCGGTGAGAAAAAAACATTTTGTTGCGTAATATAAAAAAAAGAGCTGTTTCGTTTTGAGACAGCCCCCTTCCAAAGTCAACCTTAAAAACTAATTGATACTCTCGCCATATAATTTCGTGTAGCCTGCGGATAATATCCAATCCAATTAATAGCTTCGCCATTGGCAAAAGTATCGGTAGCAGCCCAACCGTTAGCAATATATTTTTTGTTAAACAGATTGTTTACAAAAAACTGAATATTTATCTCCCCTACTCTTGTATCAGCAAAAGTGTAACCTGCCGACAAATTGCTCACAAAATATGCATCTAAAGATTTTTCGTCGTCGGAAGTGTTGTCTAAATACTGTTTGCCGACATATTTACCTTGCAAATTGATATATAAACAAGTTACAGGCTGGTATGTAATTCCTAAAAAACCGATTAAATTAGGCGAATATGAGATGCTGGTAGATGCGTACTCTTTTGATATTTGCCCCACCCATTCATAATTATCGGGCGTATCGTAATGGTCGAAATAGGCGGTGTAGTTATTTATTTTATTGGTACTGATTGTGGCATTTCCATCTAATCTCAGTTTGTTATTCAACAAAGGTACAGCCATTTCCAACTCTACACCCGCACGATAACTATCCTTCACGTTTTCCATAAGTTTGTAACCGTTATCATTGAGCTTCCCTGTTTGTACCATCTGATTGTAGTAATCCATAAAATATAAATTTGCGCCCAAACGTAATCCTCGGTTATTGGCAAATCGATATCCCAACTCATAATCAATCATTCGTTCGGGTTTTATCATATTTTGCGTTTCACCTTTTATCGCTTCCTTCAAATCGGCACGAATTGGCTCACGTTGTGCCATTGCTACCGATGCATATACATTATTATAATCGTTGATGCGATAAAAAAGTCCAGCTTTCGGATTGATAAAATCATATTCCAAATCTTTTTTCAATGCAGCCAAATCATCATCAATTCCATCAAAGCTATAATTTACATGTCGGTACTGAACATCGCCAAAAGCCGACAGATAATCGGTTATCTGATATTCCGATTTTGCAAACAGACTAAACTCTGATTTTCGTCCCATATTGCGATACCACTCGTAATCTGGTGCAATATTTTGCGAATATTTTACCCATGGCAATTTCCCGAAATGTGATCCATCATAATAGCTATACATACTGCCGAGAGTCATTTTCAAAGCATTGCGAGAATATTCCATTCCTAAATTGGCAACATAAAAATCGTTATCCATACACTTTTGACGAATCAAGTCAGAACGTTTGTATGTAACACCGTCAACAACTTGCGACTCTAATCCGAAATCGGAAAATTTACGGTTCATCTTGTAATTTTCATAATAACCAAACCCATGATTGTAACTAAGTGAAGCATTGAGCGAAATTGCATTTGTAAGTTCTCTCGTGAAAAGAAGTTGCAAAATATCAGAAAAATAGTTGTCGGTTTCGTTATCATAATACAATCTGTTACCAGCATCATCATAGTATTCTCCTGCAGGATTGTAGCGACGACCATACTCTTCGTCATTCATCTGTTCGGGCGAAACTCCTTCCCAGGTAATACCAGTATGTTGTACTCCTCTGATGTAGGTCAGTCGTAACAGCTGCTTATCTAAATAATGCGATATAGCTAAATACAAATTTGCATGATTCACCTTTCCATTGCGAACATATCCATCTCCAAAAACACGCGAATATCGGGTGTCAAACGATAAACCGTTTTTCAAAATTCCTGTTCCGGCAGCGATATTGGAAAAAAATGTGTTATAACTTCCAACCGATGTTGAAGCCTCTCCGTAAGCATTGGTACGTGCCCCTGTAGTTTTAAGCGAAACACTTGCTCCAAAGGCAGCCGACCCGTTTGTAGATGTACCGATACCTCGCTGTATCTGAACACTCTGCAACGAACTCGACAAATCGGGTAAATTAACCCAAAACACCTCCTGACTTTCAGGATTATTTAGCGGCATACCGTTAAGAGTTACATTTATGCGTGTAGCATCTGTCCCCCTGATACGAAAATAGGTATTGCCTACACCTAAACCATCTTCGGTAAAAGATACCAAAGAAGGCGTAACTTGCAATACAGCCGGAATATTTCGAGCCGTATTATGTCTTTTAATATCCGATACGGATACATTGCTGTACGATACGGGCGTACCTTGCCCTGCGCGCGTAGCCGACACAATTACCTCTTCCAAACGTACATTTTTCAAACTGTCGGTTTGTTCCTCCTGTGCTTGCAATCTGCCTCCCAACGCAAATAAAATCATTGGTAATAAATAAAAATTTTTCATTCTAATTAAAACATTTTTTCATACGACAAACGAATACAAAAGCATCATCTGTCAATTAAATCAATAAGTAATAAGGGGATTAACCTAAAAAGAAAAACCTTGATAATTAAGGTTTTATTATTCCCTACGCCGGCATTATCCGGATCAGGTATTTGGGTATGATCTCAGCCTGTAATTTTAAGGCACCCCCGCATAAAGATATTGCAAAGGTAGCTATTTTTATCCTTATTGCAAATCATTGCGAAAAATAAATCAATCTACAATACAGAAAAAAGTCAAAATGTTTTCTATGTTATTTATTTTTTGTAATTTCGCCACTCAATAGTTTACATAAGTTAAAAAAAGCTGATTCCAATGACAGACGATATTAAAGTAATTGATGACAAACAGATGATTGATGATGAGTTTAAAGCACTTATCAACGATTATCTCAATTCGAATCACAGACGCAAGGTCGATATTATAACAAAAGCATACAATTTCGCGAAAGAAGCGCATAAAGGAGTGCGACGTCGTTCAGGTGAACCATATATTATGCATCCGCTCGCAGTGGCACGTATCGTTTGTCGTGAAATGGGCTTGGGGTCAACCTCCATTTCTGCTGCTCTGCTACACGACGTTGTCGAAGATACTGAATACACATCAGAAGATATAAAGATGATGTTTGGAGAAAAAATCGCTCTCATTGTGGAAGGTCTGACGAAAATATCAAGTGGTATGTTCGGCGAAGATGTTTCGGCTCAAGCAGAAAATTTTAGAAAATTGCTATTAACAATGTCTGATGACATAAGGGTGATTTTGATAAAAATAGCTGACAGACTGCACAATATGCGCACGCTCGACTCAATGACTCCCACGAAAAAATTCAAAATCACGGGCGAAACAATGTATATCTATGCTCCTTTGGCACACAGATTGGGACTTTTTGCCATAAAAACGGAATTGGAAGAGCTATGCTTTAAATACGAACATCCGGAAAAATATGATGAACTGAACAAAAAAATTGAAGAGACTTCTTCCGCTCGCGACAAAGTATATCAAAACTTCTCAACGCCACTCATTAAATCGTTAGATAAACTAAATATCGAATATGAGATGCTGGCTCGTGTGAAGTCGGTTTACTCCATTTGGAAAAAAATGGAGAGTAAAAACATAAAATTTAATGAAGTCTATGACCTTTTTGCCGTTCGCATTATTTTTGAAGTAACACCAGATATGGATGAAAAGAAACGATGTTGGGACATATATTCTGCAATTACCGATATATACAAACTTCGTCCCGACCGTATTCGCGACTGGGTAAGCCATCCTAAATCAAATGGTTACCAGGCACTTCACCTAACGGTAATGGGACCCGACGGCAAATGGATTGAAATACAAATAAGAAGTCGCAGAATGGACGATATTGCAGAAAAGGGATTTGCAGCACATTGGAAATATAAAGACGGTAAAGTTGAGGAAGACAACGAATTAGAAAAATGGCTTAAAACCATTCAAGAAATTTTATCCAATCCGAATCCTAATGCTATCGACTTTCTTGATACCGTAAAAATGAATCTATTCGCATCGGAAATTTTCGTTTTTACCCCGAAAGGAGACCTAAAAACATTACCCCAAGGTGCAACCGCACTTGATTTTGCCTATAGCATTCACTCCAGAATAGGCGACCACTGTTTAGGAGCTAAAGTAAATCACAATTTGGTACCTTTGAGTCAGCAATTGAGCAGTGGCGACCAGATAGAAATAATTACATCTCAAACACAACAACCTAATAAAGAGTGGCTTGAATACGTAACAACGGCTAAAGCAAGAACTAAAATAGAGGCATCGCTGCGAAGACAGAAACGTAGAATTGAGACACATGGCATGCACATGTTGGAAGAGTTTCTAGAATCGAAACCAATTGAAAACCCGATGTATGTAAAAATTTTAAATTATTACAACTTAGAAAGAAAAGATGATTTACATTTTCTAATTGGTAGTGGAGAATTAAATCTGCCGGACGATAAAAAAGCTTTTCACTATTACAAAAAAGCAGAAGAGAAACAAGATAACCTTTTTGTTAGGTACGTAAAACAGGCTATGAGTTCGCTTAAAAAAGGACAAGATGAAACGAAGAATAATAATGGAAACAAAACTGAAAAAGTAAAAGAGTCAACCCAAAAGATAGATAAAAAATCAATATACGAATTAAAGGAAGAAAATTTCAAAAAAAACTTTATCGTTGCTCATTGCTGTAAACCATTGCCCGGAGATGATGTATTCGGGTTTATTACTAATAAAAACGAAGTAGAAGTCCATAAACGTTCGTGTCCAACAGGAATAAAACTTAAATCGAGTTTTGGCGAAAAAATTGTTGACACCAGATGGAGTAATTATAAACAATACTCTTTTACATCATCCATAGCATTAAAGGGTATTGACAGAATTGGCATATTTAAAGAAATATTATTAAAACTAACCGAGGATAAAGCTGTTAATATACAAGGTGTAAATGTTGCATCGAAAGGTGGAATCTTTGAGGGTACCATAGATGTAAGTATTCATAGTGTGGAAGATGTGCAAAAACTTTGTAGTAAAATTGAGGAAGTTGAAGGTATCACCAGCGTTCGACGCTCAATGAATAATTAAATATCGAATTTGACTCAGAGTTACGAGCGTGCAACTTACTAACGGCTTGCGGCAAACGGCTGCTACAGGTAGTGTTAACTCTTTTGACCTACAAGTTTTCTTGCACAATCCGATGCACAAATAAGTCCTGCAGACATCATTATTACATCTTTTAATACCAACCTGCCTGCACCCGATAAATATGGAAATCCATATTGTGGCGTTGGGAAATCTCCTCCAAGATTTGGCACATAAACTTCTGGAGTAGTAATTAAAAATGTCAATGTAACTAATGACATTCCAAATGTTAACAATCCGCCTATTAGTCCAATCTTTGAAAACCAAATTCCTAATAATGTTAGAATTCCTATTGTAACAATCACTGCTCCTAAACCATAAGCAAAAGTATATGTTTTATTTTCCTTATGCCAGTCAATGTTTTTCTGAACTGTCTTTCCTTCCGGGTTTTTATAATCTTTATATTCCGGTGCTTTTTTCTCATAAAAGAAAGACATAAAAGGACTATTTGCCACAAATGGAACTATTCCGTCTGCTTCATATTGATAGGCTTTTAGCCCTCCAATCCAAGCCATTACAATAAATATTGATATTCTTGCCAGATTGACAAAATATATCTGGCTATTTGCTAAAATTTTAATTAGTTTGTTCATTGTCTTTTTTCTTTATTTTTGTTTGTTATTTAACACTACATATAACGTATAATTCACACCACAAAGATACAACATTTATTCAACATAGAATTAAGAACATTCGCACATTATTTTCAATATTATTTCCTTTTATATTAATACAATAAATAATTCTGATTGAAATATTTATAAACAAAAATCCCCCCTCGCAACACTAAGGCTGAAAGGGGAGATTATAATAGACTATTGCCACTATTTTTTTATCACTTCCGATATGGCTTTTCGTTTGGAATAGGGCATTGGTTTGGCGTAGCCTATGCGGAGAAGTATTTGCGGTTTTTGGCGGTCAATGGGGAGTTGAGTTTGCATTTTTGTATTGAGTTCCTCTACTTCGCAGGGCTGATTGAGATAGGCGGCGGCAATATCGTTTTGGGTAAGAGTCAAAAGCAGGCGTTGCAGGGTTCTGCCTGTTGCTATCCAAGAGGCGATATTGTTTTCTCGGCTGGCAAGTAAGAATAAATGCGAAGACGAATCTATCTTTTTGAGGTCGGTTTTGTTTTGCGATTTGGGGTTTAGGGCAAATTTTACAATGGTTTCGGTAATTGATTTCGGTAAATCGGGTGCTCCCATTACGGCGTAACTTATTCCGTCGTTGGTATTTTCGGCGTGTTTTTTGTTGAAGCGTATCCACGAAAGAAGTTCTTCTTTAAAGGCTTTGTCATTCATTTGCAATAAGTTGCCTTGTATCACAAAATAGGTAAGTTGCTCAAATTCAGTCGTGTTTTTAGCCCAAGCGTAAATATTGTTTTCGGCAGTTTGCGTTTGTTGTACTATTTTAAAGAGGGTATCGTCCGATATTTTCTTTCCGTTGTAAACCGATTTGTTGGTTTGTCGTTTCTCTATTTGGTCAAATAGTGTATCCGGTGTAACATTGTCCGATTTTTGTAAGTGTACCGATATACACCCTGTGCTATCTACATCTACTGTTGTGCGATATTGCAGGGCAGATGCAGCCAAACAAAGATTTTCGGCGGCACAACCCAAACTTATAAACAATTCCCTGTTGTCGGGGTCCACAGCCGGAAGTGTCTTGGCGAAATTGGGCAGAATAATGATTTTGTCGTTATGCAGTTCAAAAAGCCAAGGCTGAGCATTGTGTCCCGAGGGGGCTTTGATAGCGTAAGAAACCATTTGCAAATAATCCGTATTCTGTGCATTTGTATTCATAAAACAACAATTTATTAAAAACCAAATAATTATAATCCTACTTTTCATATCCGTTTTGTTTAAAACTTATTGCAAAAGTACGGCAAAAAGAAGAGAATAAAATGAACTTGGGTTAATATCGGTTGAGGCTGTTATAAAACAATACGTTTTCGGATTCGGCTAAGGGCTTGCGGAGTGATACCGATGTACGATGCTATATATTTTAAGGGTATGTTTTGAAGCAGTATAGGTTCTTTTTGGAGTAAGTACAGATAATTTTCCTCAGGTGTTTGGGTTAGAAAACGGAACTCCCGTTCGCTTTTTTCCACAAAAAGTTTTTCTAAAATATCGGCTTTTATCTGTACAAATTCTATATTACTCATCAACTTCTCCAATTGGGAACGTCCTATTTTATAGGCGTTTATGTCAGTAATGGCTTGCATCTGCAACACCGAAGGTATCTGTTTTACAAATGAGGCATACGAAAGACAAAACTGCCCCGAAAAAGTAAAATCGGTTGTTATCTCCTTGTCTTTTAAAGTATCGTAGTAAAAATACCTTGCGATACCTCGCTCTATATAATACAAGAAACGCTCTTCCTTACCCGCATGGAGCATAAAATCTCCTTTTTTGAACTGCACAGGTGTAAAAAATTCACGAACTTTTTCCTCAAAAAAAGACATAACAAGCTTTATTTTGTTCTGCAAAGGTACAATAATTTGATACTACCCTAAAAAAGTGTGCAAAGTAAATTTTTATTATATTTGAATTTTGAACAAAAAAGATAACAAAAAAAGAACTTTATACAAGAACAAATTTCGGATATTTTGGTCGAATTAGCAAATAAAGGCGGTACTTATTTGGGGCTGTCTCAAAATCCAGACATTCGTTCGTTTTTGTCATAGCCTAATGGCGATTCTGCGAATTCTTCACTTCGTTCAGAATCTTATCTTTGTCCGAAGTCAGATGTCAGAAGACCGAAGTTGAAAGTTGCGTATTTGATAGCAGCTTGTCATTTCGAACAAAGTTAGAAATCTATTCTTTGGGCTATTATCTTTTGGCAGTAAACGCATCCAAAAAAGTCTTTGCTCTTACATCTTGTATCTAAAAAAAAACAGATACTTCATTCCGCTAAAAGCTCCGTTCAGTACGACACATAGTGAAGTGCTTTACTTTTGATACTGCTGCCTTTATGAAAGCGGAGCGTTCTTTGTTTCAGCAAGAGAATCAGGAAGAATACACCAACGGCTATCGTTACTGCAAAGCGATTGGCAAAGGCAAAGAGTTGCTTTTCCTATGTCTGTATTTAGGAACATAGAAGAATTGAAGAGAAAGAAAATGATGGTGTCTCAAAACAAATGTTTTAATAAAAAACAAGAAGGTGCTTCAGAAATGTTCAAATGCAAGGCGATGATATTGAGGGCAAATGAGCGTACCCGGAGTACGTGATTGAGACCGAATATCGAAAGTAACGCAACACTTGGGAGCTTATGAGACACCGCCATAAAAAATACACATTTTTGGGGACATTACTACTTTTTTAAAGACAGGATAGTTTATAACCTGCAAATCGGCAAAAAAATCAAAAATTACTCATAATTTTGTTCCACAGTAAAAGAAAAACAAACTTAACTAAACAATAGATATGGGAATAAAAGATTTATTATTTGGGAAAAATGTGGAAATATCCGACCCAAAACTGGGATTATTGAAAACCAAAGTAAAAAACACAAATCCGTCAATCGGCTATGTATGGACAGGCGAAACACAACTTGCCGGACAAACGCAAGAAACGGTAATCATTATGGAAGGCAACGCCGAAGGTCCGTTCAAAGAGCAACTGGAAGCAATTCACATGATTGTGGATAGCATAGGCGAAATCGTTAAACAGGTTGTATCGGAAGCTCTAAAAGAGAGCAAGTACAAAGCAACGGATTTTTACCTCTCGGCTATTATGCCGGTAGAGATTGCTAACAATAGTTTTGAGGTTAATTTTGAACCGATAAACGACAACAACAATTCGTTTATCTCTTTTGTATGGCAAAATCACAAAATTTCCGAATTTGAAATGGAATTAAAATAATTCATCCAATTGGCAAGTTAGAGCATAGCAGAAACTTGTGCCCAAACAAACTGTAAAATATAAAAAGAGCCGAGAATCAAAAATCAAGACTTTTCATACAAAAGAGTTTTCCGGTAAACAATATAATAAACAAGTTATAGTCAAAAAAAATAATAGATGTTTCACTATGTTCAACATGACAGAAACGTTAATTATTTAAACTGTTATAATAGATTTGAAAATATAACGCCTTTACATTTCTTCCAATAAGTCAAAAAAATAATTTGTCGCGTATGGCAATATGTACCAATTCGGCAGAATTTTTAGTTCCGAGTTTATGTATCAGATTTTTTCGGTAAGTTTTGATGGTTTCGACACTGAGAAACATACGGTCGGCAATTTCTTGATTGGTGTAACCGTCAACAATATGACGCAACAACTCACGCTCGCGAGCGGTAAGCCATACAGACCGGTTGATACGTTTTTTCATCAACTCGTCTATTTCACGACTAAGAAAAGTTTCGCCCGATACGACCGTTTCAATTCCCCTTATCACCTCTTCCGAAAGGGCGTTTTTCAGAATATATCCCGATGCGCCTGATGCAAGTGCACGTTTTACGACCGTAAATTCATGAAATGAGGTTAGCATCAGTATTTTTACCTCCGGATAGTTGCTGTGTACTTCCTCGCAAAAATCGACACCGTCGCCGTCGGGCATGGAAATGTCTAACAGGAGTACGTCGGGAAGTTGCACTCTGCATGCCCGACGGCAATCGGCAAGCGTGTGCGAAATGCCGACTACTTGGGCTACACCAGATTCGTTAATGGCTGCCGATAGCCCTTCCACCAGCATGCGATGGTCGTCGGTGATGTGTACGCGTATCATTCGAGTTCTATTTCAATGGTTATTTCGGTGCCGTTATCGGGCGAAGAATAGATATTCATCTTACCGTTGTAGGCGGAGAGACGATTGCGCATGTTTGTAAAACCGGCTCCGTAGGTTACGGTATCTTTGTCGAACCCTTTGCCGTTGTCCTGTACCGAAAGCGAAACCAAAGTGCTGTCCACCGTCAATTGAACATTTATGCGTGTGGCATGAGCATGTTTTACGGCATTGTTGATCAACTCGTGAGCACAGCGGTAGATAAGTATTTCTAGACGGCTGTCGAGACGGGGATTTTCTCCGAAAAACAGGAAATCGGCTGCAGGAACAGAGCGACACAAATCTTCGAGTGAAGACTTTATTCCGTATCGCAACAACGATTCCGGCATCATATTGTGTGCTATGCGCCGAAGTTCCACAACTACGTTATCCAACATTTCCAAAGCTTTGACAAAACGGTTGGCATCGGATTCGGGCAATAAAGTTGTACTCTTGATGCCGCTGAGGTGGAGCTTAACGATAGAAAGCATTCCTCCCAACCCATCGTGCAGGTCGCGAGAGAGACGCGAACGTTCGGCATTCTCGCCTTCGAGGATTGCCTGCGTGGCGACAAGCTGTTTCTCCTGTTCCAGCTGCTTCACCTTGCGTTCGGCGAGTTCACGCTTTTCGCGGTTGAGTCGATGACGGTAGAAAAGCAACCCGAAGACAAGCAGGAGGATAAGCGCGCCCGACACGCCTGTTACGATATAGAACCGCTTCTCCTTTTCGAGCGATGCGATTTGCTGTTGTTTCTTATCCGTCTCATACACCACCTCCATCTGCGACAGCGCCTCGTGGTAGTTCCTGTCCGTCCGCTC
>JBGZFC010000010.1:0-35617 GCA_041846575.1 Bacteroidota bacterium | reverse complement strand
ACGCTGTTGTTGCTTGGGGGAGTGGCTATGAGCCGAAAAGCTTATGATATAAAAGTATCTAAGTTGGATTATGAGAAAGAGAGGTTTAGATGGGACTAACAAAGGCTTGTTTCGCTACAGCTACGCCTTCGCTACACAAGCCTTTGTTAGCAACACCCAAATATCAAAATTATTATATAACTTTGCAACACGATAAAAAAACTATTTACACACTTTTTGGGATAATACCAAGTCGTTTGTTTTATTGATATTTACACTCATAATCCGGCTGTAAGTGTTTGCTGACAAGCTACATTGCAGTATCGGATACATAGATTCTTTGTAAATGTACAATATTTATTTTGAATGAATCAGGCAAAAATTAAAATGCTTTTATAAATTCCCCAAAATCCACAAAAAAAGACAAGTTTAATCACGAAACATCACCAAATAAAGAAAGCGCTACGAATCACTCGCAACGCTTACTTAATGTTTAACATTTTAAAAATCACAGCTTCGCCGAGTAAAGTAATCTGTCGGAGATGTTAGCTCTCCGACTTTATTAGATAATACTTTTCATCAGCGTTTCTTGTACCATGCAACAACAATTTAATTTTTCTTTTCAATCGTGAAACTGTTTTGCTTTTGGTCAGAACAAATTTTATCTGATTGATAAAATTTGCTCTGTATTTTTATTACTTAAAGCGACAAAAAAGCCACTCAAATAAATATTACTCTTCAGTTTGTTCTTTTGCAGCTTCTACAGTAGTATTGGCTTCAGCACCTGTTGATTTTTTACGAGAACGACGAGTTTTAGCTTTCTTAGCTTTGCCTTCGCTCAACATATTTTCGTTGTAATCAACCAGTTCGATAAAACACATCGGTGCATTATCACCCAATCTGAATCCGGTTTTAATAATACGTGTATAGCCACCCGGACGATCACCAACTTTTTGTGATATGTTTTGGAACAACTCTGTAACCGCTTCTTTATTCTGCAACACGCTGAAAACAATTCTGCGAGAGGCAGTACTATCTTCTTTCGATTTAGTAATAAGAGGCTCTACAAATTTTCTCAACTCTTTAGCTTTAGGCACTGTTGTATTGATACGTTTGTGCATAATGAGCGAAGAAGCCATATTAGACAACATCGATTTGCGATGTGCAGTTTTGCGTCCTAAATGATTAAATTTTTTATTATGTCTCATTATCGTTAATCTTTATCTAATTTATATTTAGAAATATCCATTCCAAATGAAAGACTGAGATTGTCTAACAACTCATCTAATTCGGATAGCGATTTCTTTCCGAAGTTTCTAAATTTCAACAAATCGTTTTTGTTGTGTTGAACTAATTGTCCGAGTGTTTCCACTTCTGCTGCTTTCAAACAGTTGAGTGCACGCACAGAAAGATTCAAGTCTGAGAGTTTACGTTTCAGTAATTGACGCATGTGCAATACTTCTTCGTCAAATTCTTCAAAATTCTCCGTGTTTGCTGTCTCGAGCATTATTTTGTCGTCGTCAGAGAAGAGAGCAAAGTGTTGAATCAAAATTTTAGCTGCTTCTTTCAACGCTTCTTTCGGATGGATAGAACCATCGGTTGTAACTTCAATAATTAATTTTTCGTAGTCGGTTTTTTGTTCGATACGGTAATCTTCTACCTCAAATCTAACGTTTCTTATCGGGGTAAAAATAGAATCGATAGCTATTACCTGTACGTCTTCGTCTCCAAGCATTGTCCTGTTTTCTTCAGCCGATACATATCCACGTCCTTTACCGATAGTAAATTCAACGTTTAGATTGGCTTTTTTCTCCAGATGACAAATTTCGAGCTCCGGATTCAGAACTTCAAAACCGGTTAGCACTTTTCCTATATCTCCGGCTTTAAATACACTCGTGCCCGATATGTTAAGGCTTACTTTTTCTGTTTCAAACTCTTCAACTATTTGTTTGAATCTCACTTTTTTCAGATTCAAAATAATAGTTGTTACATCTTCAAAGATGCCCGGAATAGTTGCAAACTCATGTTCTACAGAGTCGAATTTAACCGAAGTTATTGCATATCCTTCCAACGAAGAAAGCAATATACGGCGAAGAGCATTACCAATGGTGATGCCATAACCGGGTTCTAACGGACGAAATTCGAACTTACCAGAGAAAGTACTCTCTTCGAGCATGACTACTTTATCGGGTTTTTGGAATGCTAATATTGCCATGAAATTATTGTTTAGAATATAATTCTACTATCAATTGTTCTTTAATGTTTTCGGGAATATCGTTTCTTTCGGGCAAATGTAAAAATTTACCGCTAAGCGATGAGTTATCCCATTCTAACCAAGGGTATCTGCTATGATTAAATCCTGCCAGAGAGTTTGAAATAACCTCTAACGATTTTGATTTTTCTCTTACACCAACTACATCACCGGGTTTCACAGTGTATGACGGAATGTTTACAACTTTTCCGTTAACAACAATATGACGGTGAGTAACTAATTGACGTGCTGCGGCTCTTGTGGGTGCAATTCCTAAACGATAAACAACGTTATCCAAACGCATTTCGAGTAGCTGTAACAATACTTCGCCGGTTACACCGCGACTGCGTGCGGCTCTATCGAATGTCAAACGGAATTGCTTTTCCAATACTCCATAAGTATATTTTGCGCGTTGTTTTTCACGAAGTTGTATTCCATACTCAGATGTTTTTCTTCTGCGTGAATTGCCGTGCTGTCCCGGAGGATAATTCTTTTTAGAAAGAACTTTATCGGGACCGAAAATTGGTTCGCCAAATTTACGAGCGATTTTTGATTTTGGACCGGTATATCTTGCCATTTTTAAATCTGTTTTACATTTGGTATTGACTCTTTAAACCGTGCAGCCGCGATTACAGAGAAGTTGTTTTGCAATCTTATCACTATCTAAAGTTCAATACGAATTAATCTTATGATTATTTATATTTGCCATCGGCTATTGGCAATCAGCGTGCAGAACACCATTGCAATTGAGACTAATTCAATTGCTGATTGCTAAAAGCTAATAGTATTGTTTTTTTAAACTCTTCTTGCTTTCGGTGGACGACAACCGTTGTGTGGTATTGGAGTAACGTCAATTATTTCAGTAACTTCAATTCCTGCACCGTGAATAGTTCTGATTGCAGACTCACGTCCGTTACCCGGACCTTTCACATAAACCTTTACTTTTCTAAGTCCCAAATCATAAGCCACTTTTGCACAATCTTGTGCTACCATTTGGGCTGCATAAGGTGTGTTCTTTTTAGAGCTGCGAAAACCCATTTTTCCGGCAGACGACCAACTGATAACCTCACCGTTTTCGTTAGTCAACGATACGATGATGTTATTGAACGATGATGATACGTGCGCTTGTCCCATCGCACCAACTTTCACGTTTCTTTTCTTTGCTGAAACTGTTCTTTTTGCCATATTATTTACCTGTTATTTAGTAGCTTTTTTCTTGTTAGCAACGGTTTTCTTTCTTCCTTTGCGTGTACGTGCATTATTTTTGGTGCTTTGTCCGCGTACGGGTAAACCGATACGATGGCGAATGCCACGATAGCAACCAATATCCATTAGTCGTTTGATATTAAGTTGTACTTCCGAACGTAAATCTCCTTCTACTTTGTACTCTGTTGAAATAATTTCACGAATACGTGCAGCTTGATCGTCGGTCCAGTCTTTTACTTTTATATCTCTGTCAACTTCGGCTTTTTTCAATATTTTGTTTGCCGAGCTGCGGCCTATACCAAAGATATAAGTGAGTGCTATTTCACCTCTCTTATTTTGTGGCAAATCGACCCCTACAATTCTTATAGCCATATTTTTTTATAATTTGTTTTTATTAATTTACGATTTGGTTATTATCCCTGACGTTGTTTAAATTTGGGATTCTTTTTGTTGATAACATATAAACGTCCTTTTCTTCTAACGATTTTGCATTCATCAGAACGTTTTTTTATAGATGCTCTTACTTTCATTATATATTTTTTTTATTTTCGGAATTGTTCAGAGATACATTTTTTGCATCTCTGAGTTCCGAGTTTTTGTTTATTTATATCTGAAGGATATCCTTCCTTTAGAAAGATCATAAGGAGACATTTCAACACGCACTTTGTCGCCGGGCAGAATGCGTATATAGTGCATTCTCATTTTACCGGAAATGTGTGCCGTAATTTCATGTCCATTTTCCAATTCTACACGGAACATGGCATTAGACAATGCTTCTACTATTGTTCCATCTTGTTCAATTGATGCTTGTTTTGCCATTTTATTGTTCCTCTCTAATTTTTAATAAATTCAAATGTTGACAAAATATCGGCTTTTCCGTTTCTAATTGCAATAGTGTGCTCAAAATGTGCTGATGGTTTTCTGTCTTTTGTTCTCACAGTCCATCCGTCATTTTCGAATACCACATTTTTACTACCCATATTTATCATGGGTTCTATTGCAATACAGATGCCGTTTTGCAATAGCGGACCGGTTCCTTTTCTGCCAAAGTTTGGAACTTCGGGCGCTTCATGCATATTTCTGCCGATACCGTGTCCTACCAAATCTCTAACCACAGAGTAACCGTGCGATTCGCAATATGTTTGAATTGCATAACTTATATCGCCTACTCTATTTCCCTCGCATGCTTGTTCTATTCCCTTGTATAAAGATTCTTTCGTAACTCTGAGTAAATCTTTTATCTCTTGTTTTACTTCGCCGACACAAAACGTGTATGCCGAGTCACCGCAAAACCCATACTTGGTTGTCCCGCAATCTACGGAGACTATATCTCCTTCATGCAAAGGTTGGTTATTTGGAATTCCATGTACAACGTTTTCATTTATTGAAGTACATATAGAATTAGGAAAACCGCCGTATCCTAAAAAAGTAGGGATTGCTCCGTGGTCTCTTATAAATTCTTCGGCAATCTTATCCAATTGAAGAGTAGTAACACCCGGTTGTATATGTTTTGACAATTCGCCAAGAGTCATACCTACCAAGCGATTTGCTTCTCGCATGAATTCGATATCTTCGTCCGTTTTCAATATAATAGTCCTGCTACTCATTTTTTAATAATTTCCTAAATCTTAGTAAGCTGCAATTGAGCCTGTACGACCTTTAATTTTCGCTCCTGACTTTAAGAATCCGTCATAATGACGCATCAATAAATGACTTTCTATTTGCTGCAATGTATCTAATACAACTCCTACAAGAATGAGCAGTGATGTTCCTCCAAAGAAATTAGCAAATTGAGAGTTTATTCCTGACAAACCTGCAATTGCCGGCATAATAGCTACGAATGCCAAGAAGAAAGAACCCGGCAAGGTTATTCTCGACATTACAGCATCAATATACTCTGCAGTTTTTTTACCGGGTTTTACTCCGGGAATAAATCCATTATTACGTTTCAAATCTTCTGCCATTTGCATTGGGTTTACAGTAACTGCTGTATAAAAATATGTAAATGCAATAATCAGCAATGCAAATATGAAGTTATAAGCGAAGCTTGTATAATTCAACAGAGGAGCAAAAAAGCCTCCGCCACCCTCTTTCATAGAGAACTGAGCAAGCGTTAACGGTATAAACATGATTGCTTGTGCAAAAATGATAGGCATAACGTTTGCCGCATTCACTTTCAAGGGGATGTATTGTCTAACTCCGCCATACTGTCTGTTTCCAACAATTCTTTTAGCATATTGTACAGGCACTTTTCTCACACCTTGTACCAACATAATAGCACCTGCCATTACAGCTAACAAGAAAAGAATTTCTAACAGAAGTAAAATGTATCCACCGGCAGCATTAGCCAAGCGGTCGATCTCGGCAGCTAAAGCAAGCGGCAAGCGTGCTATAATACCAATAAGAATTATAAATGAAATACCATTTCCAATACCTTTATCGGTAATTCTCTCGCCTAACCACAAAACAAACATACTACCTCCTGCAAGTATTATTGTAGATGGAAGAACCCAATCCCAAAAACCACCGGGTATAGCTCTGCCCAAGGCTCCGTAAATGTACGAAGGTCCTTGAATTAATAAAATAGCGACAGTAAGATAGCGTGTATATTGATTAATTTTTGTTCGTCCGCTTTCGCCTTCACGTTGTAATTTCTGAAAATGAGGAATTGCAACACCAAGTAACTGCATTACGATAGATGCAGAAATGTAAGGCATAATACCCAGAGCAAAAATAGAAGCATTAGAAAATGCACCACCGGAGAACATATCTAACAAGCTCAAAAGTCCGGTACTGGCACTTGCTCGCAGAGATTCCAACAAAACAGGATTTACTCCCGGCAACACAACATATGAGCCAAATCTATATATAGCTATAAATAAGATGGTAATAAGGATTCTTTGACGAAGATCCTCAATTTTCCATATATTTTTAATAGTTTGTATAAATCTCATTGTCTTAGAGTTTTACGGCTACTCCTCCTGCGGCGGTAATTGCTTCTTCGGCTGATTTTGAGAAAGCGTGTGCTTCAACTTCTACTTTTGCCGACAAAGATCCTTTGCCAAGGATTTTAACCAAATGTTTAGGTGCAATAAGTCCGGCTTTGATTAATACATCCGGATTAATTTTATCTATTTTTTGCGAATCAGCTAGCTCTTGCAATGTTTCTATATTAATTGCTTTATATTCAATTCTGTTTACAGGTTTGAACCCGAATTTAGGCAAACGACGTTGTAATGGCATTTGACCACCCTCGAATCCCAATTTTCTTGAATAACCTGATCTTGATTTTTGACCTTTATGTCCTTTCGTTGAAGTCCCGCCTCTGCCGGAACCTTCTCCTCTTCCGATTCTTTTGCGACTTTTAGTTGAGCCTTCAGCCGGTTTTAAATTCGATAAATTCATACTATATATTTTTATCAGTATTTACAAATAATTATTCTACCACAGTTACTAAGTGATGCAATTTACGTACC
Organism: Bacteroidota bacterium; assembly: GCA_041846575.1. Lineage (GTDB taxonomy): Bacteria > Bacteroidota > Bacteroidia > Bacteroidales > Dysgonomonadaceae > JBGZFC01. The sequence continues at coordinate 28,705 of JBGZFC010000010.1, read as the reverse complement.
ATACCTCTTATGGATGGAGTATCGTCATGCTCAACTACTCTGTTCATTTTTCTTAAACCTAAAGCATCTAACATTTTTTTCTGATCTTTAGGGCATCCGATTCTGCTTTTCGTCTGTTTAATTTTAATTTTTGCCATTTTAAAATTCCTCCCTTATTATCCGTTAAATACTTTATCTACGCTTATTCCTCTATTTTGAGCTACCATAAACGGGTCTCTCAATTCGCACAAGGCTTCAATAGTGGCTTTTACCAAGTTGTGTGGGTTTGATGAGCCTTTTGATTTTGCAAGAATATCTGTAATACCTGCACTCTCTAATACGGCACGCATCGCACCACCTGCTTTTACTCCCGTTCCGGCAAAAGCTGGTTTCAAAAACACTTCCGAACCACTGAAACTGGCTGTTTGCTCATGTGGTATTGTTCCTTTATACACCGGAACTCTTACAAGGTTTTTCTTTGCAGCTTCAACTCCTTTCGCAATGGCAGTTGTAACCTCTCCGGCTTTTCCTAAGCCCCAGCCAACAATACCATCTTCATTTCCTACAACAACCATAGCAGCAAAAGTGAATGTACGTCCACCTTTGGTAACTTTAGTCGTACGGTTTATAGCGACTAATCTGTCTTTTAGTTCTAAATCGTTTGTCGATTTTACAATATTGTTTCTTCCTGACATAGCTGTTTAAAATTTAAGTCCTCCTTTACGGGCGGCATCTGCCAATTCTTTAATTCTTCCATGATACAAGTATCCGTTTCTATCGAAAGCTACTCTTTCAACTCCGGCTTCTTTAGCGTTTTGAGCTATAAGTTCTCCAACTTTTGCTGCAATCTCTTTTTTTGACGCCTTTTCTTCTATTTTCATAGATGAAGCTGATGCTAATGTAGTTCCGCTAATATCGTCGATAACTTGTGCATATATTTGTCTATTGCTTCTGAACACGGTAAGACGCGGACACTCTTTTGTTCCACTTATTTTGCCGCGTACACGAGCTTTTATTCTTTGTCTTTTTTCTATTTTTGTCAACATATTATTTTTCCTGTTTACGTAAATTTATTTACCCTGCTGTTTTACCTGATTTACGACGTACCTCTTCACCTACAAAGCGAATTCCTTTACCTTTGTATGGTTCAGGTTTGCGGAATGAGCGTATTTTGGCACACACTTGTCCCAACAATTGTTTGTCGCAAGACTCTAAAATAATAAGCGGGTTCTTGTTTCTCTCCATTTTGGTTTCTACAGAAATCTCTTTCGGTAATTCCAAGAAAATACTGTGTGTAAAACCAAGTGATAGTTCTACTAATTGTCCGGTATTAGATACACGGTATCCAACACCTACCAATTCCATCTCTTTACGAAAACCTGCTGAAACGCCTACAACCATATTGTTGATAAGCGAACGATATAGACCGTGCATTGAACGATGTTCTTTTCCATCGGTTGGTCTTCCAATGGTTAATATGCCATTTTCAACCTCTACTTTCAAATCGGGACTAACTTGTTGTGTTAATTCACCCTTAGGTCCTTTTACTTTGACTAAATTGTCATCTCCAACTGTTACTGTAACGCCGGAAGGTATTGTAATTGGTAATTTTCCTATTCTTGACATACTTTTTCTCCTTCAAATAAAATTAATAAACGTAACATAACACTTCTCCGCCCACTTTTTGTTCGCGGGCTTCTTTATCAGTCATTACTCCGTTTGAAGTAGACAGTATGGCAATACCTAATCCATTCAACACTCTTGGCATGTCTTTATAGCCGGTATATTGGCGAAGACCTGGAGACGATACGCGAATAAGTTTCTTTATCGCGTTTACCTTATTTACCGGATCATATTTCAAGGCAATCATTATTGAACCTTGTGGTCCGTCATCTACAAACTTATAATTAAGAATGTAGCCTTTTTCGAAGAGAATCTTTGTGATGTCTCTTTTTAAATTTGATGCGGGAATTTCAACCACACGATGTTTTGCTTGTATCGCATTTCTTAACCGCGTCAAATAATCTGCTATTGGATCTGTCATTTTAAAAAATTTAAATTAATCCCGACTACCGGGACAATATTCAACAAAGGTTCCTCAATCTCAAAGAGAAATCGGATTTATTTTCATTATCTATTTGGTACACCAAAATCCCTTTACGGGATTTTGTGGTTACCAACTTGCTTTTTTCACTCCCGGGATAAGCCCTTTAGAAGCCATTTCTCTAAATTGGATACGCGATATTCCGAACTGACGCATATAGCCTTTTGGACGTCCGGTCAAAGTACAACGGTTGTGTAATCTTACCGAAGATGCGTTTTTAGGAATTGCCTGTAGTGCTTCATAGTTACCTTCTGCAAGATATTTTGCTCTTTTTTCTGCATAGCGTGCAACCATTTTTGCTCTCTTCACCTCGCGGGCTTTCATTGATTCTTTTGCCATTTCTTAATTATTTTTTTCTGTTCTAAACGGTAAACCAAATTCTCTAAGAAGTGCATAGCCCTCTTCGTCTGTATTAGCGGTAGTTACAAAAGTAATATTCATACCCATTAAACGAGCTATGTTATCTATGTTGATTTCTGGGAAAATAATTTGTTCTTCAATTCCAAGAGTATAATTTCCTCTTCCATCAAGTTTTCCTTCTATTCCCCTAAAATCGCGGATACGTGGTAATGCCACGCGAATTAATCTCTCAAGAAATTCGTACATCTTATCGTGACGCAATGTTACGCGAACACCGATAGGCATTTTTTTACGCAATTTGAAGTTTGATATGTCTTTACGAGAATAAGTAGCCACCGCTTTTTGTCCGGTAATGGTTGTAAGCTCGTTTATTGCTATATCAATGAATTTTTTATCAGATACTGCAATACCTAAACCTTGATTAATTACAATTTTCTTCAATTTAGGTGCTTGCATCACCGATGAGTATCCAAATTCTTTAATTAGTGCAGGTATGATGCGTTCTTGATAATCTTTTTTAAGCGTAGTTGTGTTGACATCACTATTCACTGCTGCAACGTTAGCTTCTTTTGCTTTATCTTTAGTTTCTTTGCTCATTACTTGATTACCTCCCCTGATTTTTTGGCATAACGCACTAGTTTTCCTTTATTATCTTCTTTTCTTCCAATTCTTGTTGGTTTTCCTGACTTAGGATCCACCGGATTCAAATTGGAAATATGTACCGGCGCTTCTTTTTTCTCGATACCGCCATTAGGATTCTGGGCGTTAGGTTTAGTGTGTTTAGATATAATGTTTACTCCTTCTACGATGGCTCTTTGTTTATCTACAAGAACTTCCAATACTCTTCCTGTTTTGCCTTTATCGTTGCCGGAATTTACATAAACCGTATCGCCTTTTTTAATATGTAATTTACTCATTATCTGTGAATATTTAATAAATTATTAAAGCACTTCGGGTGCTAATGAAACGATTTTCATGTTAGTAGCTCGAAGTTCACGTGCCACCGGTCCGAAGATGCGGCTTGCTCTTAACTCTCCGGCATTGTTTAGAAGAACGCATGCGTTATCGTCAAAACGGATGTATGAACCGTCAGCGCGACGAATCTCTTTTTTCGTACGAACGATAATAGCCTTTGATATAGTTCCTTTCTTAATATCGCTTGAAGGAATAGTGCTTTTAATTGCAACAACAATTACATCGCCAACTGAAGCGTAACGTCTTCCTGTGCCACCCAATACTCTTATACATAGAGCCTCTTTTGCTCCACTATTATCAGTAACAGTTAATCTTGATTCTTGTTGTATCATATTACTTAGCCCTTTCTATTACTTCAACAACACGCCATCTCTTTGTTTTACTCAAAGGACGGGTTTCCATTATTCTCACTGTATCACCAATGTTACAGTCATTTTTCTCATCATGTGCGTGAAATTTCTTCGTTTTACTAACGAATTTCCCATATATAGGGTGTTTTTCTTTCCATTTTACAGTAACGGTAACGGTTTTATCCATTTTATCACTGAAAACGACCCCGATTCTTTCTTTTCTTAAATTTCTCGTTTCCATTTATTGATGTTAGTCTTTTTTTAATTCTCGTGCACGCAACTCGGTGTGAAGACGTGCAATGTCACGACGTTTTTGTTTTATTGAATCAGAATTATCAAGTGGAGTAATGGTATGGTTGATTTTCAATTCGGTAAGTTCTACCTTTTGAGCCTCTAATCTTTCCACTAAATCTTTATCTCCTAATTCTTTGTATTCTCTGTTTTTTGATTTCATTTCGCCTTACTATTTTTTAGGTATTTCGTAATCTCTTCTAACAACAAATTTTGTTGTTACCGGCAGTTTTTGAGCTGCCAAACGTAATGCCTCTTTTGCCACATCATAAGGCACTCCTTCTATTTCGAAAATCATTCTTCCCGGTGTAACAGGAGCCACAAATCCTTCAGGATTACCTTTTCCCTTACCCATACGCACTTCGGCAGGTTTTTTTGTAATTGGTTGATCTGGAAATATGCGAACCCAAACTTGCCCTTGACGTTGCATAAAACGTGTTACTGCAACACGGGCAGCCTCGATTTGGTTACCTGTAATCCATTTTGACTGTAACGACTTTATTCCGAATGAACCGAACACCAATTGGTTGCCTCGTTGGGCATTACCTTTCATACGACCTTTTTGTCGTCTTCTAAATTTTGTTTTCTTCGGTTGTAACATATCTGTTTAATTTCAAGCGTTTTTATTATTCCTTTTGTTTCTATTACCGCCTTTTCCTCCTTCGGAACGGCTGCCACCTCTACGACGTTCTCCGCCTCCTCCTCTTGACGAATGACGGTTGTCTTTTGTTGAATTAAATGTAGGTGCTAAATCAGCTTTACCGTATATTTCACCACGACAAATCCATACTTTAATACCTATTAGTCCAACTTTTGTCAAAGCTTCAGCATGTGCATAATCGATATCTGCGCGGAATGTATGCAACGGGGTTCTTCCCTCTTTATACATTTCCGAACGTGCCATTTCTGCACCGTTTAAACGTCCCGAAACTTGTATTTTAATACCCTCGGCGCCCATTCTCATGGTTGAAGCTATAGCCATTTTTACTGCTCTGCGGTAAGCTATTTTGCCTTCTACCTGACGAGCAACGTTATTAGCTACAATTACAGCATCTAACTCAGGTTTTTTAATCTCAAAAATATTAATCTGTATATCTTTATCAGTAATTTTTTTGAGTTCTTCTTTCAATCTGTCAACCTCTTGACCGCCTTTTCCGATAATGATACCCGGACGTGCGGTACAAATAGTTATAGTTACAAGTTTCAATGTTCTCTCAATAACGATACGAGAAACACTTGCTTTGGCTAAACGGGCATTCAAATATTTGCGAATTTTGCTGTCTTCGAGCAATGTATCGCCATAATTGTTTCCACCATACCAATTAGAGTCCCATCCTCTGATGATACCCAAACGATTTGCTATCGGATTAATTTTTTGTCCCATGTGCCTTATTAATTTTGTTCTTTATTTATTGTATCTACAACTATTGTAACGTGATTTGAACGTTTACGTATTCTATAGCCACGACCTTGTGGAGCCGGACGAAGTCTTTTCAATGTAGAACCTCCGTCAACTGATATTGTTTTAATATATAGCTCGCCGGAGTCTGCTTTGCGTTCATTTTTTTGTTCCCAGTTTGCAATTGCCGACAACAAAAGTTTCTCAACTCTTGCAGCTGCCTCTTTGTTGGAGAATTTTAATACACCTAATGCTTTAAAAACTTCCATACCTCTAACCATGTCTGCTACATAGCGCATTTTGCGAGGAGAAGTGGGAGCATTCTTCAACACAGCTAAAGAAACCGTTTTGCGGTCTTCTTTTCTTCGTTCGGCTGATATTCTTTTTCTAACACTCATGTTTTTTCTTCCTTTTTTAATTTAGTTTGGACACTTTCGTACTATTTTTTTCTATTACCTGCATGTCCGCGGAAAGTACGGGTTAATGCAAATTCGCCTAATTTATGCCCTACCATGTTTTCTGTAACATAAACAGGGATAAATTTATTACCATTATGCACTGCTATAGTGTGTCCTACAAAGTCGGGTGAAATCATAGAAGCGCGTGCCCATGTTTTGATTACGTTTTTCTTTCCGCTCTCGTTAAGGGCTAACACTTTCTTCTCTAATTTTAAATTTATATACGGACCTTTTTTTAATGATCTACTCATAGCTTTATTTTTAAATCAGATTATTTTTTCTTTCTTCTTTCTACGATGTATTTAGAAGAATGTTTTTTAGGAGCTCTAGTTTTCAAGCCCTTTGAATATAAACCTTTTGGTGAACGTGGGTGACCTCCGGATGCGCGTCCTTCACCACCACCCATCGGATGGTCAACAGGGTTTTTAACAACCCCACGAGTATGTGGACGGCGTCCCAGCCAACGCGAACGACCGGCTTTACCTGATTTTTCTAATGCATGGTCTGAATTACCAACACTACCAATAGAAGCTTTACATGTTGCTAAAATTTTACGTACTTCTCCCGATGGCATTTTAATAATTGCATAACCTTCTTCGCGAGATACTATTTGTGCAAATGTTCCTGCAGAACGCACGATTTTTGCACCTTGTCCCGGACGTAATTCAATATTGTGTATTACAGTTCCTAATGGTATCTTTGCCAATGGTAATGAATTTCCTACTTCAGGACTTGCATTTTCTCCTGACATCACTGTATCTCCAACTTTAATCCCGTTTGGTGCTAAAATATAGGCTTTCGCACCGTCAGCATAAAACAGCAAAGCAATGCGTGCCGAACGGTTAGGGTCGTATTCTATAGTTTTAACAACAGCTGGAATTCCATCTTTACTTCTTTTGAAGTCGATAAAACGGTAGCGTCTTTTGTGACCTCCTCCAATGTTTCTTGAAGTCATTCGACCTTGGTTGTTACGTCCACCAGTTGCTATTTTACCAACTACAAGAGATTTTTCCGGTTCGCTTGCAGTGATATTATCAAACGTACCGATAATTTTGTGTCTTTGCCCCGGTGTTGTGGGCTTTAATTTACGTATCGCCATTTCTGTTAAATATTGCTAAATAAATCAATTGTTTCACCTTCTTTCAAGGTTACTATTGCTTTCTTATAAGATGGCGTTCTCCCGTTAACTACTCCGGATTTTGTGTAGCGGCTTCTCTGCTTGCCATCATATCTCATTGTGTTTACACTTTCAACGTGTACGTTATATAATGCTTCAATTTCGTTCTTAATCTCAACTTTGTTTGCTTTTGGAACGACAATGAAACCATAGCGATTATCGAATTTATCGGTTATCGCTGTCTGTTTTTCCGTGAATATCGGTTTTATAATTACACTCATTGTTTGTCTCCTTATGCTTTAAATAAGTTGTCGATTATAGCTACAGACGATTCGGTTAGTACTAAATTAGCACAATCCATGATTTTGTATGTATTTATATCTGAAGCTGTTATAATATTAACTCTTTTCAAATTTCGAGCCGACAAATATACGTTTTTATTTTGACTTGGCAAAACTAAAAGTAGCTTTTTATCAGATAGTTGTAGTTTTTTTGTCATCTCTACAAAACTTTTTGTTTTTGGAGCATCGAAATCGAAGTCTTCAACTATTGTGATAGCGTTGTTTTGAGCTTTTAAAGACAGTGCGGATTTGCGAGCCAAAGCCTTAACTTTTTTGTTCAACTTGAAACTGTAATCGCGTGGTTTTGGTCCAAATACACGTCCACCACCTACTAATACAGGCGATTTAATATCACCTCTTCTGGCACCGCCACCTCCCTTTTGTCTGATAAGTTTGCGGGTACTGCCGGTTACTTCGCCTCTTTCTTTTGCTTTGTGCGTACCTTGACGTTGGTTAGCGAGGTATTGTTTTACATCTAACCAGATAACATGATTATTAGGTTCAATTCCGAAAATGGAATCATTGAGTGTCACCTTTTTACCTGTTACCTCTCCTTTGATATTATATATGCTTAATTCCATTTTATTTTTCTATTACTAAGATTGAACCTTTTCCCCCCGGCACTGAACCTTTTAATAACAAAAGGTTGTGTTCAGGTATAACTTTAACAACTTGCAGGTTTTGAACTGTCACTCGTTCGTTACCCATTTGTCCTCCCATGCGAGTTCCTTTAAATACTTTTGCAGGATAAGAACAAGCGCCGATTGAACCCGGAGCACGTAATCTGTTGTGCTGACCGTGTGTAACTTGTCCTACACCACCAAATCCGTGACGTTTTACAACGCCTTGGAAACCTTTACCTTTCGATGTGCCGATAACGTCAACGTATAGGGCATCATTGAAAAAGTCAACAGTAATTTCAGAGCCTAACTTTTTATAGTCATCTCCAAATCCTTTGAACTCGGCCAAGTGTCTCTTGGGGCTAACTCCGGCTTTCTTAAAATGACCTTTTTCAGCGTTTGGTGTGTGTTTGTCTTTTTTGTCTTCAAACCCAAGCTGAATAGCGTCATAACCGTCTTTTTCTACGGTTTTAACTTGAGTAACCACGCAAGGACCTACTTCAATAACAGTGCATGGAACATTTTTTCCATCGGCACTGAAAACGGATGTCATTCCGATTTTTTTTCCAATTAATCCTGGCATTTCTCTGTTGTTTAAATCACAACCGTCAAGTCACATCAAAGAAGGACTTAAATGTTATGAATGATGATTATTATTAATTTACTAAAAATTTCGACTTATTTAACCCCTTTTGGGGGTCGGAGTCTTATACTTTAATTTCCACTTCTACTCCGCTTGGCAACTCAAGTTTCATAAGAGCATCAACTGTTTTAGATGTTGAGCTGTAAATGTCAATCAAACGTTTAAACGATGAAAGCTCGAATTGTTCACGAGATTTTTTGTTCACGAAAGTTGAACGGTTTACTGTAAAAATTCTTTTATGTGTAGGTAATGGTATAGGACCGCTTACTACAGCACCTGTTGCCTTTACAGTTTTTACGATTTTTTCGGCTGATTTATCAACCAAGCTATAATCGTAAGATTTCAGTTTAATTCTGATTTTTTGGTTCATAATTTATTTTAGTGATATTATTTAATCAAATCTACACGTCCTTTAACTTCTTCAAGCACTTCTCTTGCAATGGAAGAGGAGACCTCTTCAAAATGCGAGAACGACATTGTTGACGTTGCGCGTCCCGACGTGATGGTTCGCAACGCAGTTACATAACCAAACATTTGTGCCAAAGGGGTTTTTGCTTTTACAATTCTAGCTCCGGAGCGATTAGACTCCATCCCTTCTATTTGAGCACGACGTTTATTCAAGTCAGATATTACATCACCCATATTTTCTTCGGGTGTAACCACTTCTACTTTCATTATAGGCTCTAGTAGAACAGGTCCTGCTTTTTCGGCAGCATTTCTGAAAGCTTGAATAGCGCATATTTCGAAAGACAACTGGTCTGAGTCAACCGGATGGTATGAACCATCGATAACTGTTACTTTCAATTTATCAAGAGCGTATCCTGCAAGTACACCATTTTTCATGGCTCGTTGAAATCCTTTTTGTATAGAAGGAATATACTCTCTTGGAATATTTCCGCCTTTTACTTCGTCGATGAATTGCAATTCGCCTTCGAAATCTTTATCTGCCGGCTCTATTCTAACAATTATATCTGCAAACTTACCTCGACCACCTGTCTGTTTTTTGTAAACTTCACGAAGTTCTACCGGTTTGGTAATAGCCTCTTTATACGAAACCTGAGGACGTCCTTGGTTTGCTTCAACTTTGAACTCTCTCTTCAATCTGTCGATAATAATTTCCAAGTGCAATTCGCCCATTCCCGAAATAATAGTTTGACCTGTATCGTCATCTGTTTTAACGGTGAATGTTGGATCCTCTTCTGCTAATTTTGCCAATCCGTTCGAAAGTTTATCAAGGTCCTTTTGTGTTTTCGGTTCTACGGCAATTCCGATAACGGGATCGGGAAAATCCATAGATTCCAAAACTATCGGATTATCTTCGTCACAAAGTGTATCTCCCGTGCGAATATCTTTAAATCCTACTCCGGCTCCTATATCGCCACAACCTATAAACTCTCTGGAATTTTGTTTATTCGAGTGCATCTGAAACAAGCGAGATATACGCTCTTTCTTTTGTGAGCGAGGGTTATATACATAAGAACCCGCTTCCATTTCGCCTGAATATACACGGAAGAAACAAAGTCGTCCGACGTATGGGTCGGTTGCAATCTTAAATGCAAGTGCCGATAACGGTTCATTCGGATCAGCATGACGTACTACTGTTGTTCCTGAGTTGTTTGGATCTGTTCCTTCTATTGATTCTGCATCTAACGGGCTTGGCAAATAAGCACAAACCGCATCCAAAAGAGTCTGTACTCCTTTGTTTTTAAAAGATGAGCCGCAAATCATAGGATTGATATGCATTGCCAATGTTGCTTTACGGATAACGGATTTTATCTCATCTACTGTTATTGTGGAAGGATCGTCAAAAAACTTCTCCATAAAAGCATCGTCAAACTCAGCTAAAGTTTCGAGCATTTTGTCTCTCCACTCTTTTGCTTCATCCATCAACTCAACAGGAATTTCATTGATATCATACGCTGCGCCCATTGTCTCATCGAGCCAATAAAGTGCTTTCATATTAACCAAGTCAATCACTCCTTTAAAATTTTCTTCGCTTCCAATAGGAATCTGAATAGGGCATGGATTAGCTCCTAAAACAGTTTTCACTTGACTAACTACTTCAAAAAAGTTAGCACCCGAGCGGTCCATTTTATTTACGTACCCTATTCTAGGCACGTCATATTTGTCGGCTTGACGCCAAACGGTTTCTGACTGTGGCTCAACACCACCTACTGCACAAAAAGCGGCTACGGCTCCATCAAGAATACGCAAAGAACGCTCTACCTCAACTGTAAAGTCAACGTGTCCCGGCGTATCAATTAAGTTGATTTTATATGTCTTGTCATTATATCTCCAATTCGCCGTAGTAGCCGCAGATGAGATGGTTATTCCACGTTCCTGTTCTTGCTCCATCCAGTCCATTGTAGCTGCTCCATCATGTACCTCACCTATTTTATGGGTCAACCCCGTGTAAAACAGGATACGCTCTGATGTGGTAGTTTTACCGGCATCAATATGAGCCATGATACCAATGTTGCGTGTGAAGATTAATGCTTCTTTTGAACCTTTTGCCATTTTTATATCGCTTGTGTATTAAAATCTGAAGTGTGCGAAAGCCCTATTTGCTTCTGCCATACGGTGCATATCTTCTTTACGTTTGAATGCACCTCCTTGATTATTGTAAGCATCAACAATCTCTGCGGCTAATTTATCTGCCATGGTTTTACCTCCTCTTTTACGAGCGAAAAGGATTAGGTTTTTCATTGAAACAGATTCTTTTCTTTCCGGGCGAATTTCTGTAGGTACTTGAAATGTAGCACCGCCTATACGGCGTGACTTCACCTCTACTTGTGGCGTAATGTTATCAAGTGCGGCTTTCCAAATTTCAAGAGCCGACTTTTCTTCATTAGCCAATTTTTCTTTTACTTTATCTAATGCGGAATAAAAAATAGTGTAAGATAAACCTTTTTTTCCGTCATACATAAGGTGGTTAACAAACCTTGTAACCCTTACATCACCATATACAGGGTCGGGTAGAACCTGTCTTTTTTTCGGTTTTGTTTTTCTCATTGTTTAAAACTAATTTGTGTTGTGTTTGGCTGCCTTTTTAATAGTCTTCAATAATTCCTCCGAATTATTTACTCAACCTATAGAGTAGCTTTGTCCAAAAATTTCAACAGCGATTTGACATTTATTAATACTTAAATTTTTTCTTTTACCTCAACGCCGATTGCTTACTTCTTTTTAGGAGCTGCTGCACCGGGTTTAGGACGTTTCGCTCCGTATTTGGAACGACGTTGTGTACGACCGCTCACTCCTGCTGTATCCAATGATCCGCGAACAATGTGATAACGCACACCTGGAAGATCTTTCACACGTCCTCCACGTACCAACACGATAGAGTGTTCTTGCAAGTTGTGTCCTTCTCCCGGAATGTATGCATTTACTTCTTTGGAGTTAGTCAAACGTACACGAGCCACTTTTCTCATCGCTGAGTTCGGTTTTTTGGGAGTAGTTGTGTAAACTCTAACACACACACCGCGACGTTGCGGACATGAATCCAGAGCACGAGATTTACTTTTCTCCTCAATAACCGTGCGACCTTTTCTTACTAATTGTTGAATTGTAGGCATTTTCTACTTCTTTTTACGTAATTTATAAATTATCTGTTTGTTATACAAATTGTCAACACCCGTCATTAATTGTATTCTTAACTAATACGCTGATTATCACGACACAACCAGATATCACGAGTGAAAAACGGCACAAAATTATAAAGAATCAACCAGATATGCAAGATGTTGAAGCACTTTTTTTAATCTTTTACTCATTTTATATAAATACCGATTGGAATGTTTTAATAAACTTTAAAACATAACTTACCGCAAAAATATCTTTTTATTCGTAATAATAATTATTGACAAAAAAATTATATCTTTGTGTTTTCAAACAAAATAAATATGTGAATACTCAACTTTTTACTATTTTGAGTATTTATTCATTAAAAACAACAAGTTATGAAGAAATTAAGTTTAGTCCTTGCATTTGCTTTAGCCATTATCATGGTTAGCTGCACAAACAACCAATCAAAAAACAATGAACAAGAAGCAACTGTAGGTCAAGAAGAGACCACACAAGACTTTTACGGAACTTACGAAGGTGTTCTTCCTTGTGCTGACTGCCCGGGTATTAAAATAGTTCTAACTCTTAAGGATGATACAACCTATGATTTGAGCACCGAGTATCTGGAAAAAGGAAACGAAACAATTGCGACAAGTGGTGTTTACACATTAGAAAAAGATGTTATCACTTTGATAACTCCATCTACTAATGAAGAAACATACTACAAAATTCTTGATGGCAAGTTGGCTCTATTGGGATCTGACAAACAACTTAACGAAGGAGAGTTGGCTGACCAATATATTCTTACAAAAAAGTAGTCTTCCATCTATTATGATGATAAAAAAGGGGCTGTCTCAAAATCCCGACATTCGTTCGTTTTTGTCATAGCCTAAGGGCTATTCTGCGAATTCTGAACGAAGTGAAGAATCTATCTTGCCCTTAGCTGTTAGCGATTGGCTTTTGGCTTTTAGCAACGAACCCAAACTATAAACGGCTCTCTGTCATTTGGAACGAAGTGAGAAATCTGTTCTTTCGGCTGTCAGTTTTTGCAGAAAATATTATAAAAATGTCTTATGTCTTTGCTCTTGTGTATTGCTTCTAAAAAAACAGATACTTCATTCCGCTAAAAGCTCCGTTCAGTATGACAACATAGTGATGTGCTTTACTTTTGAGGCTGCTGCTTTTTATTATCATTTCTACTATTATTATCTTCCAAACGAACCTCCTATAATATCCAACAACTCCGCAGTAATTGCATATTGACGTAGTTTGTTATATTCCAGAGTGAGGTCATCAATCAAATCTTCGGCGTTTTCGGTAGCTATTTGCATCGCCGTCATTCTTGCAACATGCTCAGAAAGCAATGAATCGATATGCGCATCAAGCAATCTGAGATGTACCAATTTTGATGTTAATTCGGTTAAAATAGATTCGGCATCAGGCTCTACAATATATTCGTCAATATTTTCACGGGGTTCAACATCCATCTTTTCAGCCTTAAGCGGGAGCAAAGTTTCGCGTAACATAACTTGCGTACCCTTAGTAATAAAATGCTGATGAATAAGCTCAACTCTATCAATCTCTTTTTTTATAAACTTATCGATAAGATCCTCGCTAATGAGTTTGACATTCGCCAAAGTCGGTCTATCGGCAATGGATTGAAAATTTCCTTGATGATGAACACCACCCCTCTTTAAAAGTTCTTTTACCCCTCTGTCTCCAACTGAATATAGTAAGATATTGGATTCTCCAAGCGATTTGTAATCATCTACTGCTTGTAACAACTCTGCCGAAACAAGATGATTGAATCGTCCTGCCAATCCGGCATTGGATGAAAAAACTACAATAGCAACACGTTTCACTGGTCGCTCATCAATTAATGGAGAGTGAAAGTTTTTAGTTTGCGCCAAAAGAATATTATAAATCCGACCCAACCCTTCCTTATAGGGTTGTAGATTGCTGAACATACGCAGAGTTTTTCTCAACTTTGCCGAAGCAACCAACATCATTGCCGATGTAATCTTTTGGGTAGATTTAACCGTTTGAAGTCTGGTTTTTATATCTTTTAATTGCGCCATATAAATCTACTACTTTATCAGGGTTACTGTTTCAGCGGCAACTCTTTCAAGAATAGCCATAATGTCATCGTTAATTTCTCCTTTTCTTAATGGCTCTAAAACATCTTTTCTGTGTCTCGATTCCAAATTGTTCAAAAACTCTTTTTCAAATTGTCGCACCTTATCCACGGTAATATCTTTCAATAGACCGTGAACACCACAATAGAGAACTGCTATTTGATGTTCAACCGACATAGGAGAGTGAACTCTTTGTACAAGCAACTGTTCGTTTTTTTGACCTTTATCAATCGCCATCATAGTAACCGCATCCATATCTCCTCCAAATTTAGTAAATGCTGCTAATTCATTATACTGAGCCTGGTCAATCTTTAATGATCCGGCGACCTTTTTCATAGCCTTGATTTGAGCATTTCCTCCCACACGCGAAACTGAAATACCCACGTTAATTGCGGGACGAATACCTCTGTTAAACAAATCGGCTTCCAAGAAAATCTGCCCGTCGGTAATAGAGATAACGTTTGTAGGTATATATGCAGAAACGTCTCCTGCTTGCGTCTCTACGATAGGCAACGCAGTAAGTGAGCCGCCGCCTTTCACTTTTCCTTTCAGACCATCTGGTAAATCATTCATATTAACAGCCACCTCTTGTTGCGATATGATATTAGCTGCTCTTTCCAACAGACGAGAGTGCAAATAGAAAATATCGCCAGGATAGGCTTCACGTCCCGACGGACGACGCAGAATGAGCGAAATTTCACGATAAGCAACTGCCTGTTTCGACAAGTCATCATACACTACCAATGCGTGACGCCCGGTATCGCGGAAATACTCACCGATAGCCGCACCTGCAAATGGAGCGATATATCGCAAAGCTGCAGAATCGGAACCAGAAGCCAAAACTATAACGGTATAATCCATAGCTCCTTGTTCGGCAAGCGTTTTTAAAATAGATGCTACCGATGAGCCTTTTTGACCTACAGCCACATAAACACAATAAACAGGATTTCCGTTTTCGTAATGCTTGCGTTGATTTAGAATGGTATCAATCGCGATACTGGTTTTGCCCGTCTGTCGGTCACCGATAATCAACTCGCGCTGTCCGTGTCCGATTGGAATCATGGCATCAACTGCTTTCAAACCTGTTTGCAAAGGTTTACTTACCGGCTGACGAAAAACAACACCCGGAGCTTTCCGCTCCAAAGGCATCTCAACCAGCTCTCCTTTTAAAGCTCCTTTTCCATCAAGTGGCTCTCCGATAGGCGAAACAACACGTCCGAGCATGGATTCTCCAACAAAAAGCGATGCTACTCGTTTTGTACGTCTGACAACAGTACCCTCTTTAACTTCGCTTGAAGAGCCTAATAAAATGGCACCAACGTTGTCTTCCTCCAGGTTCATCACGATAGCTTGCATGCCACCCTCAAACTCCAAAAGTTCGTTCGACTCAACATTACGCAACCCGAAAATGCGGGCTACACCATCGCTGACGCTCATTACAACACCTGTTTCGTCGTATTTTACATCTGTGTTTATTCCTTTAAGTTGCATACGCAACAATTCGGAAATCTCACTTACTTTTATAATATTTTCGCTCATAATTTCTTTATTTCATGTGATTGCAACTATAAATTCAATTACATGTTTTTCACATCACGTCTTATGCGACTCAATTTACCGGAAATGCTCGCATCTAACCGATAATCATCTAAATATAAGACAAAGCCTCCTATAATATCGGGATTAACTTCTGTTTCAATCTCTAACTCCTTATAAATAAAGCCCTCTAATCGTTTTATAAAACGCTCTTTCATTTTCTCATCTATAGATACAGCTGTAACGAGTTTTCCGTGCTGTATATTGAAACGCTCACGATACAGGTCAATATAACGCAACGCCATGTAGTCAAGAAACTCTTGTCTGTCATTTTTAATAACAAGATTTATCATTTCGCTCAAAGAAGAAGGCACGTTTCCGCCACAAGCGGCAACTATTATGCTCTTTTTATCAGCCTTTTGCACGGTATGAGTATATAATGCTTTTCTTAACTCAAATACATTGCCATACACCTCTAAAAAAAACTTCAATGCCGAATATACCTCTTTTTGCTGATTCAACTCAATGGCAAAATCCAACAAAGCGGTAGCGTAACGCGTAGAAATTAATCCTATATTCATAAATGTTTAAGAAGAAGATATTTCAATTTCGTCTAACAATCTGTCAATCATTTTCATTTGGTTCTTATCGGAGCTTAACTCCTCTCGCAAAATCTTTTCGGTTAAGTCGATAGAAACTTTAGCTACCTCTTCGCGAATATGCTGAAGAGCTATCTCTTTTTCCGATTGAATTTGTCTTCGTGCAATGTCTATTATCTTTTCAGATTCCAATTTGGCTTTTTCACGTGCATCTTCCAGCATTTGATCTTGTATCTGAGATGCCTCTTTAATCATCTCTTTCTGCTTTTTTCGAGTTTCAGCCAATAATGTTTCGCCTATCTCTTTCACGTTTTCCAACTCTTCCTTTGCTTTTTGGGCAGCCAAAATAGATTCATCCACGTAGTTTTTTCGCTTCTCCACCGCTTTCAGAATTGGCGGAATAGCGAACTTAATCAGTATCAACAGAGTGATACCGAAAGAAACAGACATCCAAAAAATCAAACCCGGTTCGGGTGTCAGTAACGACATATTGACTTAATCTTAAAGAATGAAACCACAAACAACGATAGCAAAAAGTGCCACCCCTTCGATAAGAGCTGCCACAATAATCATTGATGTACGAATATCGGAACTTGATTCCGGTTGACGTGCTATAGCTTCCATTGCCGATTTTCCGATTCTTCCAATGCCAAAAGCAGCAGCTAAGGTAGCAATAGCAACACCTAAAGCAGCGCCTATAACTCCAAAATCGGCACCTGCTTGTAATAAAACAGAAGATAGTAAATTCATAATTGATCTTTTTTTTTAATGTAATTATTTAATTTGTTATTATATTATTCATGTCTTGCCATACCAATAAAAACCGATGAAAGCAACGTAAAAACGTATGCTTGTATAAACGCTACCAACAACTCCAAGAAATAAATAAAGACGGTAAAAAACACTGATACTCCTGCCATTGACGAGTTAATAACTGCCCCCATGCCTGCAGTAATGAATACAAGCGAAACTAATCCCAATACTATGGCGTGTCCACCCATAATATTGGCGAAAAGACGAATCATCAAGGCGAAAGGTTTGGTAAAAAGTCCTACTATTTCTATTATCGGCATAATGGGTAAAGGAACTTTAAGCCATACAGGCACATCGGGCCAAAAGACTTCTTTATAATACTCTTTCGTTCCTGTAAGGTTTATAACTAAAAAGGTACTGATTGCCAAAACAAGTGTTACAGCAATATTACCGGTTACATTGGCACCGCCAGGAAAAATGGGCAACAATCCCAACAGGTTGTTAAAAAATATAAAGAAGAAAACCGTCAGCAAAAACGGTGCGTACTTCTTATAATTAACACCTACCGATGGTTTTATTATATCATCGTGAACCATCATTATAAACATCTCCATCAATCCAACAAATCCTGCTTTCCCTTCCATTGGTTCACGTTTTATTGAACGCGACACTCTCATAAAAATCAGAATAAGCAGAATAGATGATACTAATAGCGATGCTGCATTTTTGGTAAGTGACAAATCAAGCGGACGAATTTCGTCACCATCAGAGCTCAACTCAACAATTTTACCTTTGTATTTTCCATCAGCGGCAATTTTAAATCCTTTGTAAGACTGCTTTCCATGTTCAAATCGAGATGAAAGAAACATATGACATCCTGATGTTTTACTATGCAGAATTACGGGTAACGGAACGATAACATGCCAATTGTCTGTGCCTATCAACTCCCATTCGTATGAATCGGCTAAATGCTCCAAGATAAACTCTTTCACATTAAACTCCTCTTGGGCAGCACCTTCGGTTTGTGCATTTGCTCCCATCGAAAATAGAAAAATGATGAAAAGAATTAACGGCTTATATGTTACATTAAGTTTATTCATCAATTAATTGTTTCGTCAGATAATTTATTTTGATTTTTATTGGCTCTAATATACTTCTCCAAACGAATGAAAACAAAAGTTTCCCATATCAAATAAATCAGATAAAAAACCGCGAAAACTATCGCAAAAGGGCGAATGCCTGATTTATTAAGCAGCCAATAAACAATGATTATAGCAAACGATATAAATACTTTTATCACTCGCATTTGCATATACATATTTGTTGTACTTGACGGTTTACTGATAGAGATTCGATTAAATTGCAAAAATAGTACAACACTCATAAAGTAAAAGAAGAACGGAATAACAAAATATCCCTCAAGTTTTATTTCGGGTAACAAAAATCTCAACACAATATTCCCACCTATCCAAAAAACGAGAAACAGAATCGTGTTAATTGCCAGATATTTATTAACCTGTTTATGCATAAACAATCTTTACTTTTTAACCGAGTCAATATAGGCATTTATCGTATTATCTTTCACTTCAACAAATCCGCCGTTTATCACCATATTTTCAATATTTCCGTCAGCAACATAAATTATCGTGCCTTTTGTAAGCGACGAAACAAGCGGTGCATGATTTCGCAACACCTGAAACGAGCCGGACGTTCCCGGCAAGGTTACGGAAGTTACTTCTCCTGAGAAAACGGTAGATTCGGGTGTAAGAATAAGTAGTTTCATCACGTTATTTTGCCTGTTCCATCAATTTGTTTCCTTTCTCAATCGCCTCCTCAATGGTTCCCACATTCATAAACGAAGCTTCGGGATAACCATCCAATTCGCCGTTGAGTATCATCTTAAATCCTTTTATCGTATCTTCAACCGAAACCATCACGCCTGGTTGCCCTGTATATTGTTCAGCCATGTGAAATGGTTGAGAAAGAAAACGTTGAACTTTACGTGCTCTGTTTACCGTGAGCCTGTCCTCGTCGGAAAGTTCATCCATTCCCAGAATAGAGATAATATCTTGAAGTTCTTTGTAGCGTTGAAGTATCTGTTTCACCCGCATTGCGGTATCGTAATGCTCATCCCCTACAACACGCGGATTCAAAATACGAGAAGATGACTCCAACGGATCCACTGCGGGATAAATTCCCAAAGATGCAATTTTTCTACTCAAAACAGTTGTTGCATCCAAATAACTGAATGTTGTTGCGGGTGCAGGGTCTGTCAAGTCGTCAGCCGGAACATAAACCGCTTGCACAGATGTAATTGAACCGAATTTTGTTGAAGTGATTCGCTCCTGCAGATTTCCCATTTCAGAAGCCAATGTAGGTTGATAACCCACCGCCGAAGGCATACGCCCCAACAAAGCGGAAACTTCAGAACCAGCTTGTACGAAACGGAAAATATTATCGATAAAAAGTAGAGTATCGCTACCTTCGCCTCCGGTATCTCTAAAAGCCTCTGCTACGGCAAGTCCGGTATGTGCAACCAAAGCACGTGCTCCGGGCGGTTCGTTCATCTGCCCGAAAACAAGGGTTGTCTGCGATTTTTCCAACTCGAAATAATCTACAGCACTCAAATCCCAATGTCCCTCTTCCATGCTTTTTTTAAACTTATCACCATATCTTATCACTCCCGACTCTATCATCTCACGCAACAAATCGTTTCCTTCACGCGTACGCTCACCTACTCCGGCAAATACCGAGTAGCCGTTATGTCCTTTGGCGATATTGTTGATAAGCTCCATGATGATAACCGTTTTCCCCACACCGGCACCTCCGAAAAGTCCGATTTTTCCTCCTTTCAGATATGGTTGTAGTAAGTCGATTACTTTTATTCCTGTTGTGAGCATCTCTTCCGATGTAACCAAGTCGTCAAACTTAGGAGCTTCGCGGTGAATGGGATAGTGATTTTCTCGAGTTAACGGTTTTAGTCCGTCAATAGGACGACCTACCACGTTCAGCAGACGACCTTTAACTTGTTCTCCTACAGGGACATTCAAAGAATCACCCAACGCTTTTACGGGAAGCCCTCTGCTAAGTCCGTCTGTACTATCCATTGCAACCGTACGAACAGTATTTTCACCAATATGCTGATGCACTTCGAGATATATCTCGTTTCCATTACGACTTACTGAAATCGCATCGTTAATAGCAGGCAATTTCACTTCATCCGATTTGGGTATATCAAACTGAACGTCCACTACCGGACCGATTATTTGGGATATTTTGCCTATTAATTCCGACATAACTGATAAATAAGTTAAAAATTCATTTAAATAATTGGTAGAAAAATCTATGGCTTGCAAAAATAGTTTAAAATCCTATTTTATGAAAACATTTCGTAATTATTTTGTTTTTTTTAGACGAAAAAGTTTTTTCATATCTTCGATTTGGGATTTCGTAATTTTGTCGCTACCGTGCGAATCCTTTCGCGTGAGATTTGGAACAACCAATATCTAATAGCTAAAAGCCAAACTGATACAGAGCTGCAAAAATATTTGATTTACAGTAATCTTTTACATTCATAAGATACAGAGTACCGGAATATTAAAAAGGAGATTTGTAATTAACTCGACTTTCGCAAGTTAAATAACTTGCCGGTTATAAGTAAAAAGCGGCATATTTATTTGGTAAAGGCGATGAATTTCAACAACTTTATTTCGCAAAAACCAAAACAATACACTGCGATACAAATATACAACAACCGTTTCAGAAATAAAAGGTTTTTTTATCTAAGCGCAAGAAGCAGTTTCAGTCATTTTATCCATTTTGAACTCTTTAAAATTTTCAGACATAAACTTCGGCTTTTTCAATCTGTTGTAATCCACAATTCAGCAGTAAATTAAAGTTGATTATATTGTTTATTTTTCGATTTTTTCAAGTAAAAACCCCTTGTTCGTATGTTTAGTGTGGACTTTACAAAATCCGTTCGTACGGAAAAGATGTTTTTTATTATTGTTGTCCGATAAAATAATATTTTATCGACTGAATCGGCGAAATTTTCATAATCGGGCTTTTGACTACGTCGATTTTCAATTAAGCCATTTATATATAATAATTACTGAAAATCGTTTACCGGAAATCATTTCAAAGTAAATGAGAATGTTTATCGGAAAGCAATAATTTTTTATAACGAACAACTATTGAAATAAAATAAACAAAAAAGGAGCTGCCTTTGCTTTTTAGACAGCCCTTCTTAGAAAGTGTTACAAAAAATCTTGTATTTTGAATTAATTCAAGAAACCTATAAGTTTTTGAACCGACTCTTTCGCATCGCCCAATAACAAATGAACTCCTGTCTCTTTTTTATAAAGAGGATTATCAACTCCCGCATAACCGGGATTAAGGTCAAAGTTACAGATAAATACCTCTTTGGCAGCATCCACGTTAAGAACAGGCATTCCGTAAATAGGTGTATCAACCGCATCGCGAGCGGCAGGATTCAATACGTCGTTAGCTCCGATAACAATTACTACATCGGTGTTTTTGAAATCATCGTTTATTGCTTCCATCTCGTAAAGTTGGTCGTAAGAGACATCGGCTTCTGCCAACAATACATTCATGTGTCCCGGCATACGTCCTGCTACAGGGTGGATAGCGTAACGAACTTGTGCGCCACTACTTTCCAACTTGTCTGCCAACTGACGAACTTGATGTTGTGCTTGTGCCAATGCCATTCCGTATCCAGGAACGATTATTACAGATTTGGCCGCTTTTAAAATATTTTCGCCAGAAATTTGTTCTTTTTCCGATTTTTCTTCTTTTTTAGCTTCCGCAACAGCAGCAGGTTTAGGAGATGCCGTTTTTTTACCGGCAACTGAGGTTTTTCCGGTAAGAATATCCATCAAACTTCTGTTCATGGAGCGACACATAATCTGCGTTAAAAACAGTCCCGAAGCACCAACAATACCTCCCACAGAAACTAACAAAATATCACTGATTGCCATACCGGCGATTGCTCCTGCTACCCCACTCAACGAGTTAAGCAGAGATATGGTTATAGGCATATCGGCTCCTCCTACACGGATAGAGAAAGCATATCCGAAAATGGTGCTTATACCAATGCTTAATAGCAAAATTATCGCAATATCGGCAGATGGGCTTATGACTTTTCCTAAGAATACAGAATAAAGCACGGTAAGTACTAAAACTATAAGACTAAAGTTAAGAATTACCGAATGATTTTTCCAGATTACCGGTTTTTGAGACAAAAGTTTGTGCAATTTTCCGGCTGCCACCAAACTTCCTACAAGAGTAATAACCCCGATAACTATTGCCAATACAGCAGTTACATCTGAAAAAACGGGATATTTTTGCATCAACTGCCCTATTCCAAGCAAAGTAACAATCCCCACCAAAGCCGATGCCAATCCTCCCACTCCATTGAGTAAAGCTACCAATTGTGGCATCTGTATCATTTTCACTCTAATGGCGAGTGTACTTCCTATAATAGCACCGATAATAACGTAAATATAGATACTTCCTACGGAAATAATATTGTTGTAAAGCAGTGTTACCACTATTCCGGCAAATACGCTTATGGCACTTATTATATTTCCCATAACGGCAGTTTTTACCTTGCTCATCATGGATATACCCAAAAGTACCAATACCGAAAGTACAACACAAATTATAATATACATTGTTGGAGTAATCATTTTTTGCCTCCTTTCTTTTTATGGAACATTTTAAGCATTCGGTGTGTAACACCAAATCCGCCTACAACGTTCACGGTAGCAGCTATAACTGCCAAACCGCCCAAAATTTGACCTACAACAATACTTTGGTCATCATATATTACCGACAGACCAACTGCTGAAACTGCACCCAAAATGGTAATACCCGACAGTGCATTCATCCCCGACATTAAGGGAGTGTGCAGTAAGCTCGGCACATTTTTAATAATATAGTACCCGACAAAAGTGGCTACCACAAAAATTATGATTAAATAAATAGGATTCATTAATACAAAATTTGATTTTTTATAAAACACAGAGACGCGAATAATCGCGTCTCTATCATTATTTACTTATTATTAGTTCAATCCCATAGCCTCTCGCGTACCTGCGTGAACTATCTCATTGTTGTGTGTAACAAGTATAGAACGAACAATTTCATCATTCAAATCTAAAGATACATTTCCATTCTTAACCAAATATTTAACCAAATTGTAAACATTTTGTGAGAACATCCATGTAGAACTTGTAGGTATCATTCCGGGAATATTTTTAACACCGATAATGGTTACTCCGTGAACTACATCTGTTTTTCCCGGAGGTGTCACTTCACAGTTACCTCCTTGGTCAATAGAAATATCAACAATAACAGAGCCTTTTTTCATAGTTTTTACCATTTCTTCGGTAATCAATATAGGAGCAACTTTTCCCGGTATAAGAGCACTACAGAATACGATATCCATATCTTTTATAGCTTCAGCCAAGATTTCTCGCTCTTTTTTCAACCACTCTTCGGGAAGTTTTTGTGCGTATCCGCCTGTACCAACAGCAAGTTCTGCGGGAACTCCTGTTTGAATTACTTTTGCACCTAAACTTTGAGCTTGTTCGCTTGCAGCAGGACGAATATCCATCGCGTGAGTTACTGCACCTAATCGTTTTGCTGTTGCCAATGCTTGCAATCCGCCAACACCAACACCCACAACCAATGCATTTGCCGGTTTCAACATACCAACAGCGGTAAACATCTGTGGCATAAAAGTATATAGTTTATCGGCAGCCATGATAATTCCTTTATATCCTGCACAAGTACTCATAGATGTAAGAGCATCCATATTTTGTGCGCGAGAAATACGAGGAACTCCGTCCAAAGTAAGACCAATCACACCGGCTTTTGCCAATTTCTTCACCATTTCGTGATTAACAGGCGATGCAGGATGAATAAAAGTAATAAGATACTGACCGCTATGCATCAAATCAACCTCATGTTTTCCAAGCTCTTCGTTGAAAAGAGGCTCTTTAACTTTTAGTATAAGATCTGCTCTTTCAAAAACTTCTTCGGCTTTTGACACTAATTCAGCACCTGCTTCAGTGTAAAGATGATCGGCATAAAGAGATTTTTCACCGGCTCCGTTTTGTACTAAAACGGTCATTCCATCTTCAACAAATTTTTTCACAGTTTCGGGAGTAGCAGCTACTCGAGCTTCGCCCGGCATAATTTCTTTTGGGATTCCTACAATCATAGTTTTGTTAATAATTTATTGTTTAGTTATTTTATATTTTATGTTTGTATTCTTTTTATAAGACTTTAATCATCAAAATATTTGCCTGTAAAGTATACTCTGCAAATTGCATTGCAAAATTAACTGAAATAATTGAGAAAACGATATTTTTTAAAAAAATATGATGTCAATAAAAGATAAAACAGATCTTTTTTAAATCTTCACAAACAAAATTTCCTTTTTACGTAAAGATTTGTTATTTTTGTAGGTATAATAATATATCAACTAAAAATTTTAATATTATGGTAAGTTATAAAGAATTAGGTCTTGTAAACTCTAAAGAGTTGTTTAAAAAAGCCATAAAAGAGGGCTATGCTATTCCGGCATTCAACTTTAACAATATGGAGCAGATGCAAGCCATTATTTCGGCTTGCGTAGAAACCAAATCACCTGTTATTCTACAAGTTTCGAGTGGTGCACGTAAATATGCCAACCAAACACTGTTGCGTTATATGGCACAAGGTGCGGTTCAGTATGCCAAAGAGTTGGGATATGAAATTCCTATCGTGCTTCACTTAGACCATGGTGATACTTTTGAACTTTGCAAAAGCTGTATCGATTTCGGTTTTTCATCGGTAATGATTGACGGCTCGCATCTACCATACGAGGAAAACGTGAAACTAACCAAGCAAGTCGTTGACTATGCACACCAGTTTGATGTAACTGTTGAAGGTGAGTTGGGGGTTTTGGCAGGAATAGAGGATGATGTACAGGCAGAACATCACACCTACACCCAACCGGACGAAGTGGTTGATTTTGTTTCTCGTACAGGTGTTGACTCTTTGGCTATCTCTATAGGTACATCGCATGGTGCATTCAAATTTACCCCCGAACAATGCACTCGCGACGAAAACGGGAAATTAGTACCCCCACCATTGAGATTTGATATTTTGAAAGAGATTGAAAAACGCATACCCGGGTTTCCGATTGTGCTTCACGGCTCATCATCGGTTCCGCAAGAGTATGTGGAAACTATCAACAAATACGGTGGTAAACTAAAAGATTCCATAGGTATCCCTGAAGAGCAATTGCGTGAGGCTGCTAAATCGGCTGTTTGTAAAATCAATATCGACTCCGACGGACGTTTGGCTATGACTGCAGCCGTAAGGGAAGTGTTTAATAATCAACCGGCTGAGTTTGATCCTCGTAAATATCTCGGACCGGCTCGAGAAGAGTTGAAAAAACTTTATATGCACAAAACCAAACATGTATTGGGAAGTGCGGGAAAAGCGTAATCAGTCTTAGACTTAAGAAACAAGACAAAATACTTTTTATTTACGATCTGGGATTTCGGATTTACGATTTATAAAACATCCGAATTGTAGTTGTATTATTGTAGAGATGCGGTATGCCGTGTCTCTACTTTTTTGTACTCAAAAAACAAAGTACCAACCCATATTTGCCGTTGAAAATCTTCTATATTAATACAATGTAAAAAAAATGTACTATTTTTGTCTGTTTTTCTTTTAGATATCACTATAATACAAATTATGAATAATAAAAAAATAACTTTTACCACAATTTTACTGTTTCTGACGCTATTACCTGCAATATCGTTTGCTCAAGATATGGCTTATCCCGTTGAAGGTGACGGAATATTTTCTTTTCTGCGTCGTTGGAACAGAATAGATAAATCTTACGTTGATGAGTTTAAACAACTTAACGCCGACAGAATAAACGCGGAAGGCGGACTTGAATTGGGTGTTGTATATCTGATACCGCCACTACATCCTGGCGATGTTTACCCACCTGAAGATATTTTGTATGAAACTGTTAACTCTCAACTGTTTGGAGAAAAATATTCCATTTGGGAAAACAGATCGAAACGACTGAAAAATACATGCTTTTACATAATTAGTGGTCATGGTGGATCTGATCCCGGAGCCATAACTCAAGTAGAAGGACACGAATTGCATGAAGATGAGTATAATTACGATATTTCTCTAAGAGTTGCAAGAAATCTTATGCAGGAGGGTGCCACGGTATATCTGATAATTCAAGACGAGACTGACGGCATACGTGATGAACGGTTGTTGGGAAACAATAACACCGAAACAGCAATGGGGCAACCTATACCAAAATCGCAAATTGACCGATTGAAACAGAGAGTTGAAAAAGTAAACACTCTGTACAATAAGAATAAAAAAGAATTTAGCTATATACGTGCAGTAGAGATACATATAGACAGCCGAAGACCAAAGGAGCAAATTGATGTGTTCTTCTATCATGCAAATAATTCGGCAAGTCGTCTTACATCTTACACTCTGAGAGACGAAATAATGGCTCATTATAAAAAACACCAGCCCAACAGAAACTTTATTGGAGATGCAAAACATCGTGATTTGTATGTGTTAAATAATTTTGCACCACCATCTATTATGATTGAAATAGGTAATTTTCAGAACGTTATTGACAGAAAACGAATACTTGACCCTAACAACCGACAAGCGATAGCAAATTGGCTTACAAGAGGTTTTATAAAAGACTTTGAGTATAATCATAAAAAACAACATTAAAAAAAGAGCTGTATTGTATGCACAAAATACTGAAAAACAATTCAAATCAATCAATGATTTTGTACCTGTTTCTCTTTATGGTTGCAGGGATGTTTTCGGCTTCTGCTCTTATAATGTTTTTGTCGGGAATAATACCACAAACAGAAGGCAATCCGTGGCAGTACAAAATATCGGTATTGCTTCAAAACGTATTTATGTTTATTCTTCCGGCATACACAATAACTTCCTGGTCAGGTGACAACGCTTTTGAAAAACTTGGAATTAAAAGAGTCGAAAACTTTTGGTTAAATACACTTTTTGTATTGTTTATTTTTCTTTTCACAATACCTTTTACATCTCTTCTTGAACAATGGAACAGTAATATTTCGTTTCCAAAGAGCTTGGAATACATAGAAAATATTTTACGCATCTTAGAAGATAAGGCTTTACAATCGGCACAGGCACTAACCGGTGACAAGTCGATTTCAAACCTGATAATCAATATCTTATTAGTCGGTTTTTTGACCGCTCTATCCGAAGAACTATTTTTTAGAGGTGCGTTTCAACAGTTTATCGAAAAATGGATTACAAATATTCATCTAACAGTTTGGATAACTGCTTTTGTTTTCAGCATGTTGCATTTCCAATTTTTCGGTTTCTTTCCACGTTTGCTGTTGGGTGCAGTATTAGGTTATCTATTCATTTATAGCAGAAATTTATGGTTGCCAATTATGTTTCATTTTATAAACAACAGCGTAGTATTGATACTTATTCACTTTGATAAATCGGAAAGTCCGACTGCTACAACAGAAAACTATTCCAATGTTTTTTTATGGTTGGTTGCTCTATCGGGAGTTTTATTTACAATACTATTATTCAATCGATTAAAACTTATAAATAAAAAACAATGATACAAATTAGAGATACAATTTTATCGGAAGATATATTTGACGTAACATTTATCTGCGACTTGAACAAATGCAAAGGGATATGCTGTGTTGAAGGCGATGCAGGCGCACCTTTGGAAGAGTCGGAATTTAAAGAGATAAACGATATTCTGCCCATAATTTGGGATGAGCTTTCGCCCGAAGCACAATCTCTTATTAAAGAACAGGGAATAGCTTACAACGATTACGACGGCGAATTGGTTACATCTATAATTAAAGGCAAAGAGTGTGTTTTTACCTGTTTCGATGAAGACGGGGTTTGCAAATGTGTAATAGATAAAGCGTATCGCGAAGGACGCATTTTGGTGCAAAAGCCTATCTCGTGCCACCTTTACCCAATTCGAATACAAAAATACAGAGATTTCACTGCCGTTAATTATCACAAATGGCAAGTTTGTCAATCCGCGTTAAGATTAGGACAAAAAGAGGGTGTAGAAATATATCGTTTTCTTAAAGAACCTCTTATCAGAAAATTTGGACAAGAGTGGTACGACGAAGTTTGCGAAGCGGCAAAATTGTTGAAAGAGGGAGTTTAAGACAAAAGATACAAGACAATTTATTTACGATTTATGTAATGTAAGTAGCGACTAATTCAAAATTAGCCGCTACTTAGTAACCTGAGTTTCGGCTAAGAAACATCACTAAAAATTTGGTAAGCAAGCAAATAATTTGTATCTTTATATCTGATAAACAACAAAATACGATTATCTATGAGCTTGCTTACCAAAGACAAAATTACTGAAATTTTCTGTTT
>JBGZFC010000009.1:0-7287 GCA_041846575.1 Bacteroidota bacterium | reverse complement strand
CAAAAGCGGTATGGCATATTCTCTTATGCGCATTATAATATTTTGAAAACTATCATTCTGCGGATTTACCGACCAGATAATATCGTCCATGGACTCGAGCATGTTTCTTGCGTTTTCCCTGATTTTGCGAAGCATCTCTTCGGAATTGGGACTGTCGTCCAAGCGTGATTGCAACAAATCACTCATAATGGAGATACTGCTAAGTGTTGAGCCGACATCGTCGTGCAAATCGGAGGCAATCCTCAATCGAATTTGCTTTTGTTTTTCCTTATGCCGTTTCCGATTGAGATGCAAAGAATAAAGCACCGTTAATATTGTGATTGCCGCAAGCGATAAAAACCAGGGGGTTTTCCAGAAGGCACGCTTTATTCTAAACTCGACAGATCTGTTATATCCCAGCCAAACTCCTTTGTATGAAACATCTACAACAAAACGGTATTTTCCGGGCTTTAAGTTGGTGTAACGAGCTTCCAAAATGTTGGTCGGCGAGTTCCACTCATCTTCCAAACCTTCCAATTTATAACGATAGCGCACTTGATTATAATCTTCGAAACAGATTGCGGTGTAGCCGAAAGTAAGATTGTTTTGATTGTAATCAATAATAAGAGAAGTTCCTCCTTCCTGATAAGGATTCCAATCGAGAATAGGTTGGCTGTTAATGCTTATGTTTTCAATAATTAAATTGGACACTCTTGATTGCAAATTTTCCTTTGTTTTCTCGCCAAGCCATCCTACGCCGACCTGATCGCCACAAAAAACATTTCCGTATCGGTCAACAATAATTTTTGAGTCTCCGTCGAGTCTGTAGAGCAGACCGTTTTGCTCATTGATATGTATAAAAGCGTTGTTGTAAGTATTGAGATAATAGAGTCCGTTGTTTACCACCCAGAGTCCACCCTGTTTGTCGGAAGTCATATAGAGTACCGTAAGATCTCTTAGCCCCTCGTTTGTTTGATAGATTTTTAAGTTGAATTTGTTTTTGGTTTTCTCTTCAACTCTGACTAATCCTTGCCCTTCTATTGTAAGCCAAATAACATTTCTTTTGTCCCTCACGATAGAATATGTATAGCCGTCTCTTACACCTAATTTTCGTAGTTTTAGAGGGATTTCGCGAGAAAAAGTTTCTGTTTCGGGGTCGAACGTGCAAAAACAGGTGCGACTTCCTATCCAGATCCGTCCATATTGGTCTTCTTCGATAGCTCTGAAGTGGGTAGAGCCGTATAGTGAGGTGGTGTCTTGGGCATTATTCGTAAAATAATCTGCTTTGGTTCGTTCGGGATTTAGACGTGCAACACCATTCTTACCTGATCCAATCCATAAGTTTTTTCTGCTGTCTTCAAATATTTTATAAATAGTATTATTATTCCAAAAATTGCTGGGGTTTTTATTCGGAAGCGAAAATGGTTTTAAAGATTTACTCTGCTTGTCAACGTAATAAAGTCCTCGTTGCGAGGTTGCTACCCAAATAACTCCGCGACTGTCCTTGAAAATATCGTTGATATTCAGCATCTCTTTTTTGTCGTTCTCGGTTTGGTAATAATACCATTGTTTGGTAGCGCTATTCCAACAAGCTAATCCATAGCTTCTCCAACTCATACCGAAGTAGTATTCATTTGTCTCTTCGTCGAGGAAAGTTGCTGTTATCCAGGTATGTGGAAATGGAACGTCAAGTAGTTCAAATTGTTTGGCTCTTAGGTTTTGTCGCCAAAGTCCTTCTTCGCTGCTTAACCAGATTGCTCCATCATTCAGTTTAAAAATAGTCAAGTATGGTTTGTCAAGCACATTGTAAGTCTTTTCTTGTTTAAGGGGAGATAATTTTTCGCTTTTTTTATTGAAAATATATATCCCTCTATCATAATCACATACCCATATTTCATCTTTATTCTTTAACATAAAATCGTTTGCACTCCACTCATTAGTGGTAATACCTGTGCGCTCGTCAGTTTTCGGATATACGAAATTCTTCCATGTTTCGGTTGCCATATCGAAACGAGGCATCCCGGAGAGCCAGCATATACACCACAAATAATTACCCTCTTGCTTAAATTTGTAAACAGGGGGCTGAGAACGCCAAAACGTGGCTTCTCTGTTTGGATAGATTTTGTGTATGGCATTTCGTTTTTTGTCGAAACTTATTAATCCGCATTCTGTTCCCAGCATCAATAGATTATTATCTACGCTATGCTGAATTATGCAATATACTCTTTTGGCATAGACGGGGTTACCTTTGGTGATGGGTGATGTATCCAGATAATGATTGATGATACCCGATAAATCGGGTTTAAAACTATAAAGTCCGTTAAGTGCGGCTATCCAGATGGTTCCGTCTTTATCCTTATAGAAATTATTAATACATTCAACGGGATTCCCGTCTTGGTCGTTTTCCATATTGATGATTTTTTCGGTGCGGATGTCCATCAATGAGATTCCGTGTTTACCACCTATACACAATGTCGTGTCGTTAAGCAGATAAAGCGAAAGCAAATCGGTGTCAATAATCGAAGATGTGTCACCGGGTATGTTGCGGAAGAGTTTGAAATCGTGTCCGTCGTAACGCATTAGTCCCTGCGTACCTGCCATCCACACAAATCCGTGTTTATCTTGCAAGATAGCCAAAATATCGCGGATAGGTTCATCGCCGGGAAGCTTTATTTCCTTGAAAACATACTCCTCAGAGCGAGATTTTATTGGTAGTGTACGTGTTTGTGCGTAGGTAAATGTGTGTGTTAAGAGAAAAAATAAACCCACTACTCCTATCAAACGAAAAAGATATAGCCTTGTTCCGTTTAGTTTTAACTTCCATATATGGTTTGTGTAAAACATTACTTGTTTTATTGGTTATCAGGCAATTAAAATAGGTGTCATATCATAAATAGTTGCTCGTAAAGTACGAGTATTATTATTATAATTCCATTATCCACCAAAATTCGATACAAATATAGCAAATATATTCAAATATTCTTTAATAAATACAAAAAATGTCCTGTCGGAAGTTATTTTAGAAAAGCTAATAGTTATTGCTTGTAATTAAGGAGATGTGATTCTATATGACTTTTTGTATATATTATTTGTGGTAGTTGAGGCATTACAATATTTGGAGCTGTCTTAAAGCGGGTCAACTTGCGGTTAGCAATAAACATACAAACTCTACCTCGAAAGCCCCTCGAAATTTATCGAGACAAGCAGTCCTTTATAGAAATACAACCACTTAGGGGTTAAATGTTTATTGTATATCAATGATTAAAAAAACGGAGTTGTCTTAATACAAATGTAACTCCGTTTTTTTTTTGAATAATACTGTATATCCTAAACTGAAATTAGTTTCCTAAAAATATTTTAAAGAATCCGGTTTTTCCATCAAGTTGTTTTACAGCCGCAACATATATGCCTGCAGGAAGATGGCTCAGGTTGAGCGAATTGTACACATTAGCCGTGTAAGCTACGCTTTTACCTCCCATATCTATAATGCGAACATCACACGGGGTACTTTCGTTTATGTACAATGTTTTTCCATTTGTATATACACGGAAAAGACTCTCTTGAGAAGCTGTATCTATCGATGTTGGTAAGTTTAAGCTCTTATCTAAACGATAGTAATGATTTATGTATTTATTGTTTGAGTCTTTAAGAGTAAAAGCAAGAGTTTTGCCATCGTGGCTTAGAGAGGGAATCCCTACCGTAACTCTGGTGCCATCCGAATACATAGGCTCAAGAGTCAGGTCATACTCTTCTTTTAACCACTTGTCGAAAGGAACAAGAGTTGTATTGCCGGGTTTGTACACTACATTGTGATTAACTCCGTCTAAAAACTCATTAATCATGAATGCAGTACCGTTGTCACAAACAAGTTGAGTTTTTGTCATATAATACTCGAAAAGAGTGTATGAGTCGTCAGCTACGGAAAGAAGTAGTGGTTGGTGTCCTTTGCTCATATCTCCCGTAAATAACGATGTGCCGATAGTTACACCATTATTATCCATTGTAGGATAACCGCTGATAGCCATACCTGTTAAGAATTCTGCTGCCAATGCGTTCCACTCTTGTACTGCAGCTTCATAAGCAGCCATTTGCTCGTCATATTCAGGTGTTCCCTCAGGTGCTGTTACCATTTCTTCGATATTAGGTTGATTTCCGGGACTGGGGTTCTCAAGATTAAAGCAGAAAGATTCGGCTTTGACTTTATAGTCGTATTCTCCTTGTTCGTTTCTTGTCCATACTATTGGCAATATGTAAAGACCTTCTCCATCTACCATGTGTCCAAGTATAACAGATCCATCAGTAGAAATGCGCATAGGGTCAACGTGATATACTTCCGATTCAGTCCAGCAGTCATATAACGGTTTGGGTAGCTTTCTGTATTGATAAGTTCCGTCTTCTTGACGCTCATATAGAAAGGCATCGGATTCGAGTTTATTGTCCGGTAGTGTATTTGTAAATGAATTAATAGCATATTTGCCATCTATTGTTACATGACGCAGCCATCCTCCGGTAAATCCTTCCGGTTTAGGCAGGTCTGTCCAGGCACCGTCTTTGAATAGTCCGTATTGTAATCCTGAATCTGTAATATGTGATGCCCACATGCCGCCATCGTCGGTTATGCCTACCAGATATACAGCTATACCACAACCGCCCATAACAGTTACGGTTTCATCTGTTTCGCTATCGTATATGTAAGAGATGCCGTTAAGCCAACCTCCCATATAACGTCCGTTGGGAGATAAACGAGATAGCGGATAGTTTATATTGTCGCCAAGTTGGTGGTGCGAAGATGTTTTCGGTGTATCTTGTGCTTTTAATGCGTCGGATAATAGAAAAGCACATACTATACTGAGATAAAAAAATAGTTTCTTCACGTCTTTTGTTATTGTATTGATAATAATTCTAAGAAATGTTTAGTCTGATAGTCGTTATGTGATATAAAAAAAGTGCCGAAGATAAGCATATTCTTCTCCTA
Source organism: Bacteroidota bacterium (assembly GCA_041846575.1). Taxonomy (GTDB): domain Bacteria; phylum Bacteroidota; class Bacteroidia; order Bacteroidales; family Dysgonomonadaceae; genus JBGZFC01. The sequence continues at coordinate 2,333 of JBGZFC010000009.1, read as the reverse complement.
TTACGGTCTGGAGTTCAATTTGTCAGTGTGTTCCCTAACAACATTCTTTATGCTTATCTTTCGGTACTTCAATAGTATGTAAATTCTATGATTGATTATAATTTAACGAAACGTTCTGTGTATGTTTTGCTTCCTGCAGTTAATTTAACTATATAGCTTCCTGCAGCGATTCCATTTAAATTGATTGTGCGATTGTTGTTAGATGTTAGAACTAAACGACCTGACATATCAAAAATCTGAACTTTGAAGTCTTCTTCAAATGCGATGTTCAAGACATCTTTCACCGGGTTAGGATAAACTACGAAAGAAGTTTTGTCTTGAATAGCAGGATTGATATCTGAAGTTATATCTGATATGTATCTAACTATGGTGAAAGGAGTTCCGTTTGATCCGTATGAAAAAGCACCTGATAGAATTTTTCCGTCTCTTTGTATAGCTATACATTGAGAGTGATCTTCTTCGTTAAGGTCTGTTATTATATAACCTTGTCCACCGAATGCATCGTTTAATGTACCATCTTCATTAAGACTTACAATACCAATGTCATATTTGTTAAATTCTTTTGCTTCTGCCGACATGGCTGCATAAACTTTTCCATTGGCTGCAATATCTAATCCTGTAAGGTAGCTACATCCTTCCTCTATGAATTCTTTTCTGAAAACACCGTTGTTTCCGTAGCTTGTGTCGTTTGAGCCGTCTTCGTTTAGTCGGGCAACAGCTAAACTATATCTTAAAGTTGGAAGGTTGGCATCCCAAGAGTGTCCTCCTACTATTATTTTACCATCTTCTTGAACTCTGATTCCTAAAACGAAATCATGACCTTCACCTACAGACATTTTTCTTAATCCGTTATCAGCAAAAGATGAGTCTAAAGTACCATCAGCATTTAAACGTACGATAACCCATTTCCAAATTCCGGCTTCGCTATAAAAAGCTCCGAGCAATATTTTACCGTCAGATTGCAGTGTTATATCTTTAGCAAAAGAGAAGTTCTCGGAACCTTGTATAACAATCTTGCTTATACCGTTTTCACCAAAAGATGTATCTAATGAACCATCGGCATTGAAACGTGCAGCCATGATATTATCTTCAAGATAACCTGCTATAATCACTTTTCCGTCGTCTTCTTGTAATACCATTTTCTCACCTAAGCCAAATTGGATGTTTGTAACGACAAGTCCGTTATTGCCAAAAGATGTATCTAATGCACCATCTTTTATTTTTGCCAAGAATGGGTATGTCATATAAGTGTAAGGGTTAAAAATATAACAACAAGATAATATGCTTCCGTCAGCCAATTCAACAGCATCTAACGCATAATTGTCGAGTTCGGGACTCGGAGCTAAAAGCAAAATGCCATTTTCCCCAAAAGTTTCATCAATAGAACCGTCTGAGTTGTACATTACGTATGCCACTTTTTTTCGTGAGTCGAATCGAGCAGAGCCGGAGGCAAGAATTTTACCATTGGAAAGTTCTAATACATCTTTAACCAAGTCAGCTTCCCAAGACTGATTTGGTGCAATTACTGTTTGAACTATACCGTTTTCTCCAAATGTTGGGTCTAAATCACCCGGATATTGTGCATAAGTCAGCTGAAGAGCTAATGCTAATGCCATAAAAAATGTAATTGTTCTCATTTTTATAAATATTTAAAATTAATATATGAATTGTCTGTTTTTTAATCTAATTATAAGGCAATGAAAAAGTTATTTCATAGTTAAAAAGAAGACAAGCGAAATTTTTCTATTATTATATTAGATTTTTATTATTAGGAACCAGTCTCTTTTTATATCATCCTTAAAAGATGCGGTCGCAAAGATATGATATTTTTTTGTATTCCACAATTATTTTTATATTTTGTGATTTTTTTGTATTTCCGTGTTGAAATTGTTATTTTTTTGTGGAATTTAGAACAAAGTTATTTATTTTGCGGGCAGTAAAATATAAGGAATTAGTAAATTTGTATAGATATTGTTTTATTTCTTTTAGCCATCAATAATTTTAAAGACAACTCCATCATTTCAATACTTTTAGTATAACACCTAGTTCTTCGCCTAAATCGAGCCAAGAAATGTCTGATCTGTCCGTTATAACTATCGATGGTGTAAGTTTCTTTCTTGGTTTGCACCAATCTTTCGGCAGGAACAATTTCTTTGTAAGATTTCCAATAATCTGCAAACACGACTCCCGCAGCTTGAGTCATAACTTTATTCCACAAGACTAACCCTGTTTTTGTGCTTCTGTCTCCCACATTGAAATCAACGTATTGGCGTTGTTCTCTATCAGCACCAATCCATATCCAACAGTAGTTTTTTTATTTCCACAATAAGAAT
>JBGZFC010000008.1:0-7483 GCA_041846575.1 Bacteroidota bacterium | reverse complement strand
GTAGAAAAGATGCCTCTTGTTTAAATTGTTGATATATTGTAAATTAATGAAGTTTGTCAAAAAAAACTTTGCAAAATCTATCTCATTGAATTATAGCTTATTGTCTGTTGCTTAAAAGCCTACTGCGTAATTTGGGATTATCGGGATTGCATTCGGTTATGGAAATTTCGCCTGTTCAGGCTATACAATACTATTTTTTCGGACAGCAATGTTTTTTTATATGCTACAGATTATTGATAGCCTGTGTTAGTTATCAAAGTGAATTTAGGTATAAATCCGGATAATCATATTATATAATCTTGAATTATTGGATTTTAGTTGTTTTTTAGCTGTCAGCATTCTGTTATCAGTGTTTAGCTTTTAGCAGAATTATTCCATAGAGTAAGTATGTACACTTCTACCTTGTGCTGAAGGCAGATAGTTTACTCCAATCCAACAAATTTGCAACATAATAAACGCAACAATAAGAAGATACATCGATATTTTGTTTGATGCCGATAGTCTTAATCGGTAATGAATGTAGAGCAGATATCCCAACCAAGTGGTGGCAGCCCACGTCTCTTTTGGATCCCAATTCCAATAGTGCCCCCAAGCGGCTTTCGCCCAAATCGCACCCATAAACATACCCATGGTAATAAGAGCAGTTCCAACGTAAACAAGATTATCAGTCATTTCCATTAAATGGAGCTTGTCGCTGATTTTGCGTTCCTGCACCAAATAGTATATAGCGATAAGTGTTACCGCCCCCAAAATAGCATAAGAAAACATGTAGATAATTACGTGCGGAGCGAACCAGGGGCTTTGTAACGCAGGCATCAGTACCTTGTTGTGGATATCGGGTTTAGTTATATTTATTATAATAAAAACCATAGATAAGAGAGTGGTAAACGACAATATCCATTTATAACGCCACCGCTGATATGTAATCAATCCGGCAAGCGGTAGAAAGAAAGAGTACCACAGGCGGGTTTCACCCAAAGTGCGTAGTGGCGGTCGTTCAAGCGATATCCATAAACCGAGAATAAACGCGAAAAAAACAGCCAGTCCTGTTATAGTGAGTAGCGTAGGAACAGTTTTACTTTTATTCTTAAATGCCACAATGGCTCCTGCTGTCCATAGAATTATAGCAGCAATGGAAAAATATATGAATGAATCCCAACTCATTTTATTTTCGATTTACGTTTTTTCTTGGTCCTGCAATAAAAATAAACAAAGCTCCGGCTAACAACATAAAAATACCTGCATAAACCACTTTCATCCAAGGGTCGGTTACGATTTCGAAGATACTTATTTGTGAATATTTACCCATTGAATCATCGTAACTGTACTGATAAATAATCTTGTTTTCTATAGAGAGAGGTTTGTTTACCTCTATTTCCGCTTTTTGCGAATGTCCCGATTTAGTAAAAATGGTTACTTTCGATGTGTATTTTTTTACTTCCTGCACAGGCATTGCTACGCTTATCGTGCTGTCTATATATAGCACTTCGTACGGATATATGTAGCTTCCGTTGCTAACCCAACCTTCAATGGGTTCGCTGAGTGACGGATTGGAAACTCTTACTTTTATGGCGTTAGTGGCACCTTCCATAGGCATCGGCACGAAATTTACAAAATTAGAGTCTCGCACAATGGCAGCATCGGCAATAAAGTCCAGAATTTCTATGGTATTGCCGGCAATAGTCGCTGTTTTGCCAACACTCTCAAACATGAAATATTCAGGTCTTTCGGCAGGAAGAATTCTACCTGTTCTATTCTCGATAATAACTAACTTTGGCGGATACTCTTCAATGATAAATGTATCTAACTCTATAGCTATAGGTAGTTCGTGAATCTGTCCGAATCGGTCGGTAGCCCGCCACTCAACGGTGCCTTCTCTTACGCTCATCGTATATCGCTGCATATCGCCACTACCAAGCATTCCTCCCAAAAGAGCTAAAAACAAACCCATGTGATTGAGATAAAATCCTATGTCGTAGCATGTGTTCTTTTTTGTGGTGCGTCTGAGCATTGTTAATCCTAAAATGGTTAAAACGTAAAAACAGAGCAGAACAAAAGTCCACGATGTAGTCATTTTGTACCATCCCAAAATTCGGAAAAGTGTAGAAGGTAAATGTTCGTCGGCTACGTGCGTTGAAAATTGAGGAGTGAAGCCCATAATTACAATTATCGTCAGTAATACCGATATTGCAGGTATTGTTGATTTCACGCCCGATAACCATCGAACAATCTTTTTGTTGCGAAAAAAAAAGTGTAAACAAAGTATCCCTAAAATAAATAGAGTTCCTATGATAATATTTACAGGAAAACCAAAAGAGAATGTGTCAATATTGCCTAATGTTAGTTGCAACATGAGTCCGGTTATCATTACTCCCAATGCAACTATAAAACCTTCGGCATATCCCCATGGTTGTTCCCAAATTTTACGGGATGTATTCTCCATTTTATTTTTTGTATCTTTTTATACCATAATCATTTAGCGTTCCACAAGTCGCTTGTTTGCTTTGGCTTGTTTCAGCCATTCCGGGATAACTGTTTCCTTAAATTTTTGTTTGTTTGCTATCTCTTGCGGAATATCCAACCCGATGTAAGCTTGAGCTTTAGCTTTGGTAGATATGTCAGGCATAGGAACTGCACCAATATGACCCAATTGCGATAAAACTTTTGCAATTTCGAAGCGTGCTTTATGTGCGCGATCCAAACTCAAAGCAAGAAGTCGCTGGAATTCAATAGGTGCGTGGAAAGCTGCTCCGTGCGATGCTACAGCGTAATCCCAACGCCATTGCGATTGGCGAATAAGTTTTAATGCATCTTTCATCTGAACTTCTGAGGCTCCTTTTTTCCATGCGAATTGTGCTTCGATGTGAGCGGCAGCCAACTCTTTCTCTACCAAATCGCGAATTTCTTTTCCCGCTCTTTGACGTTCATAAACAGCTTCGCGCAGCTCTTCTTCCGATTCTCTGTGACAAACCTGGCAAGTGTTGTTGATAGTTGCCAGTGGACTTCTAACGTGGTGGCTGCTATATTTGATACCGCCTTCCGATACATACGGCATGTGACAGTCTGCACATGAAACTCCGCGTTGCGAATGAATACCTTTCGAGAAGATTTCATAATCGGGATGTTGAGCTTTTAGAATTGGTGCACGACTAAGCTTGTGAGTGTAGTCTGCATATTGAAGATTGTCGTAATACTCTTCGCCTCCTTCCATAGTCATACCATTGTGCCACGGGAAGACAAGATATTTACCGTCGGGTACAAAGTAATATTCTACGTGACATTGCGCACAAACCAAAGAACGCATCTCTTGTTGTGTAACCTTTTTGATGTCCATACCCATGTTTTGGTATGCTTCGATAAGTGCCGGACGAGAAATTTTAAGATTCATTGTTTCGGCTTCGTGGCAGTCAGCACATCCAATCGGGTTTACTATCTCCGAACCCCAGTGTGCCCATGTCTCTTTATAAAACTCGGCAATTCCCACAGAATCCATCATACGTGGAACGTCTGGCGATTTACAGACCCAACATGTTCCTGGTTGCGGACCATCTTCCGGCGACATTGGTGCTCCCGTGCGTAAAGTGTGATGTATGTCTTCAATGGCATGCATGTGTCCGCGAGGTGTTCCGTAATCTTTTGAAAATGCGTATCCCGCCCACAATATGACCATCTCGGGACGTTGAGCCAGCACATCAACCATGCTATTTCCGTGAAATTCGCTTTGGAAAGTGGTGTCGGCTGTTCTTGTCCACGTTTCGTATTCTCGAGGATAATTTTGTGCGAAAATTTCGTTTCTCGATTCAATTCCCGTAATTTCAAATACCTTATTGTTTCTTACACTTGCAATTTCAGCTCTACGTTGAGTGATTGATGCTGCAAGCATTCCCAATAAGAAAACAACCCCTATGGTAACTAAAAATAGTAACCATCCTACCCAAGGCTTCATTTTTTTGTTGTCAGAATATTTGTTCATAGCGACTTTGTATTTGTCAGTTATTTATATTTCATTTATTTACAGCAATTTTAATTTAGTTTTTATTGACTAATTTACTCAACCAAGAAGGCACATTAGATTGTGGCATGGGCACAAGTGCGTTTGGCGTTGACATTTCGGAACGGTTACGTGTATGAGGAACATCGCGATGACAATCCCAACAAGCTTTTCCGTTCATCTCTTTCGTTTCTTTAAATCCCATTCGTCCGGTGTTTACAAACTCGGTGTTGAGCTGTGTATGACAACGAATACAGTTATCCATAATTACCGCAGAGCTAGCATCGATAGTTTGCAAGGCATGTTTTTCACCCCTGATGGTAAAAATGGCGGAATGACGTAATCCGTCTTTAGCTTTAAAGTAATATTTGCTGAGGATGTTGTCTTGCGGCACGTGGCAATCGTTACAGGTAGTGTTTCTTGCGTGCGAGCTGTGTGTCCATGTCGCGTAGTAAGGCGCCATGATATGGCAATTCACGCAAGTCTTAGGCTCATCTGAGAGATAGCTGTAGGCGCGTGAGGCATAAAAAGTGTAGATAAATAACCCTACGAATGCCCCGGAAATAATAATCGAGAAAATTCTCCACCCACCGCGAGGTTTAATTTCCATCCAGATTTTTCGTATTTTATCCATCATAATCTTAGGAATTATTAGGGTTTTATTCGATCTGTACAAATATAAGGAGCTATATTCTAAAAAAACTGTAATATTTATGACAAATATCTCGGAAAAACGTTATTTTTGTGTTAAAATCAATGAGAAAATTCATTTTTACAGTTTGATACATATATTTTTCAATATCAAAAATTATGATACATACTCTCTCTTCAGAGCACGTAAAATCTATTTTTCAATGTCCTTTGTGTAGCTCTATTCCGGCAGACAAACATGAAGAGTTTCTCTCTGATGTAAATTACTCGGTAATTCGCTATGCAAAAGGAGACGTTTTGGTAAATCAAGGTTCACGATACGACAAGTTGTTTATCGTGATAAAAGGCGAGATTCAGACCGAGATTGTGGATGAAAAGGGAGATTTTATGCGTGTTGAGACGATAAAAGCACCTAATCCTATAGCTACCGGATTTCTTTTTGCAACAAACAATATTTCTCCTGTAACAACTATTGCCCAGACTGATTTGGTTGTGGTTGCAATCGGTAAAGAAAATATTTTTTTTCTAATGCATAAGTATCCTGATTTTATGAAAGCGTTTTTATCATATATATCCAACAGATTAACGTTTTTTGCAGAAAAGTTGCGTTTGGTTTCGTTTCGCACTATAAAAGCGAAACTTGCATATTACATATTGAAAGAATCGAATGGCGAAAATCAGTTTCAACTTAAGATGTCGAGAGAAGATATTTCGCGACTGTTTGGTGTTTCGCGTCCCGCTTTGGTAAATGTGATGACACAGATGGTTAATGAAGGATATTTTGAAGTGGATAGGCGAAAAGTTATTATTGTTGATAGAGGAAGATTAAGGCAGTTAATTTAGTTAAAAGGTACGGTGAAAAGCCGTAAGACTGAAGTTTTTTTACCATTTTATTTGTTAAAAAAGGAGTTGTTTATAAATTAATTTTAGGGTAAATACGCAAAACAGAAAAAACTCCCCCCTCGCAACACTGAGATTGAGAGAGGGGATTTATTTCTAAAAAACAACTTTCCCACTAAGTTCGTGGGTGATGATGTTGTTTTTACTTTGTGCCATAATGTAATAATTTTAAATTTAACAATAAATATGACTGTTTCTGGTTGTAATGGTTTAAAATGATTGGTGTGTTTTTAGGGAAAGAGCGTATGCGATACGCCCCTACATTAAATTTTCCTTAAAAAATTGTTCTATTTTGTCGTACGGGATTATGCCCGCTTGATTGTCGTACAAATCAACGTGGGTGGCGTTGGGAACGATATAAAGCTCCTTGTTTTGCTTCCGAAAGTCTCTTTTTGTTCTCTATTCTCGGAGAACGTTTCTCGTATTTCCAAAAACCTTTTTTTGCACTTGGAGGATGTTTCTCAAACAAAATCAATTCTCAAAAAGTTTGGAACTTATCAGAATTTGATTTTATTCGTCCAACGATGGCAATTTGCTTATTTCGTTTCTTGATTATTCGTCACTTGTTTTATCCACGCAAAAAGTTCTTCCAAATCATAGTCGCCGCTGTGAGGTTTGTCCCAAGGTAAGGCAAAATCGACCGTGTAACCGTGATTTTCGAGCAAAGTTGTCAGGATTACGGAAACCGCCAAGCCTGTATCTTTGTCTTTACTTCCGTGGCGAATACGCCAATGCTTCGAGGTTGCCACATTCTCCTTTCCGATATAATACATCGGGTTCATCATACGGACAATCTGCGAGTCTGCCATCGTTCCCTGAACGATAGAGTTTTTCAGAGCATATTGCGTAAAGTGCTTTTTGTCCGTAGTTTCGTCGCCAAATTCCTGATTTTCGCCCGACGACAAGTCCAAAGCATCAAAAGCAGGTGGAGTTTTCTGGCGTTCCATATAAGCGACATACGCATCAAAATCCAAATCGGTAATCGTGCCGTTTTCTACCTTCAAGAAAGCGTACACACGCATATCTTTGCCTTCCTTTTGGGCTTTTTGAGCCGAAGCAATTACATATTTTTTCACCAAATCCTTGAAGCTACCATTGCCGTTTTCGTCGAGCGTAAAAGTCTGCCCGTTTCGGTCTTTTAGGTTTAAGCCGTTGAGGTAAGCGGGGAACAATTTCGCCAAATCGGAAGAGACTTTTTTCTGAGCGTCGTCCAATTTCCCGGCAGTTTCTTTGCGTTCCACTTTGTAGTCGAGCATCGAAATATCAATTTTCTTGTAATCGATAACTTTTTGAAACTGCCACTCATACGCCATATCGGCATTGTCCAAATTGGTAATCGGACAATATGCCGACACGGCAAAAATAGCGTCCGAAGCCTGTGCCGCTCCCAATTGTTTTAAGTAAGGCTCGTAATCCTCACTGTCGCCCGTCGCTCCGAGTAGGGCTGATACCGCACCGCCCGCACTTGTTCCGTTAGAAACGATTTTCTGTGCATCGCCGGGCATATTTTGGTCGTTAAATTTAAGGTAACGAACGGCAGCCTTCAAATCTACAATCACGGCAGGGGCTTTTCCGTTTGCGTTGGTGCGTCCTCTGGCTCCCGCCGAAGCCACCACATAGCCTTTCGACAAAGCTACGGCAATCGTATTGACCTTTTCGGACATATTCCCCATTGGCAGACGCTTATTTTCGTCCATCGACGGGCTGTTCCCCTCCGGTTTTCTTCCCATTGGAGGGAGCTTGCCGTCTGACTTCGCTGTTCCTGCCTGCGCTGGCATATATCCGCCCACTTGGTTCGGAAAAAAAATAGGAGCGGTCTCCGCCGTAAAGCCTTCGATGCTTTTTCCTTCAAAATATTCTGCCGGAATGTAGATGTTCATCTTTTGGTACGTCGTATCTACGGGGTTTTCGACATAAACGATATTTTCGTATGCCCTTACC
>JBGZFC010000007.1:0-11099 GCA_041846575.1 Bacteroidota bacterium | reverse complement strand
GGCTAAACAGAAAATTTCAGTAATTTTGTCTTTGGTAAGCAAGCTCATAGATAATCGTATTTTGTTGTTTATCAGAGATAAAGATACAAATTATTTGCTTGCTTACCAAATTTTTAGCGATGTTTCTTAGCCGAAACTCAGGTTGATAGCAGCTTGTCATTTCGAACACAGTGAGAAATCTATTTTTCCGGCTGTTGGCTTTTGCAGGAAATATTATAAAAATGTCTTAAGTCTTGGCTTTTGTGTTTTGCATATAAAAAACAGATACTTCATTCCGCTAAAAGCTCCATTCAGTATGACAACATAGTGATGTGCTTTACTTTTGAGACTGCTGCTTGCAGTGCCTAATCTACAGTTCGGAGTTGGGAATACCGTTTGTTATCCCTGTCATTTCGAACGAAGTGAGAAATCTATTCTTCTACTTTTTCCCAAATTCTGCCTTATGCATCCCCACCAATTGGTCATACCTCAATCCGGGAGCACGATAATATACCAAAATTAAATACTCATTTTCGGTATCGTAATAATTCCCTTCGACTATTTCGGTAGAAAAGCCTTTTAATCCGGGTGATAAGTATTGATAGTTATAAGCTCCCTGCTTTAATAATAATGATGCAAAATACTCATTTGCCTGAGCATCATACTCCATTCTTAACATGTCGGAAAAGATATTGTACGTGAAATCGCCATTTAGATAAATGTCGCCATCAACCGTTTGACCATCTAATGTAAAGTTTACCATAAAATAGTCGCTTTGTACATCGAAATCGTATTCATCGGCATTGCGAATAAAAAAACGCCCATTTTGGTCTTCATCGTACTGACGCACCCTTTTCGACCTGAACGCATCTTTATACAAAACAGCCTGATAATATGGCGATTCGTAATAAATATCGTAAACATTCAAACCGTTATAGTATTGGCTCACGGTCTCAAATCTGCGATACTCGTTACCTGCCTCAAAAATAAGTGCCGGATTGTGTTCATAAATCAATTTGTTAAGTTGAATGTAAGTCGGCTCAATGCCGATACGCTCGTTATCCGTCCTGTTATTTTGTCTGACAATCACTTGCAATTCAAGTTTGGGGTTGTTTAAGCGAAGCTGAGGATGATTGATTTCAAAACTTAGTTGCTGATGCTCACGATTAAAATCTATATCGGTATTTCCGGACACTTCTGACCTGATGCTAACTTTATTATCCAAAACCGAAAAACATGCGGTAAGCAATGGGGTGTCAGTATTATTATCTTCCGTAACTACCAAGCAATAATTTCCCGACAGTTTCAACTGTACATCTCTGTTTGGGAACCTTAACTCGTAATGAATATAATTAACGGTTGTATTTTCCGAAAAACGGTAATCGTTGATAAGATGATTGTTAAATCCCGATAAATACTCAACATCAGAGAGTGTTGAACGAGTCCAATCGGCATTGCAATGAATCAGATGATAACGCAATCGTGGTTCATCAATAGCCAAGTTGTCAAATTTAATGATAACCTGCTCATTACTGCCAAACTTAATGACAGGCGGTGAAAGCAAACCGTTGCTTGTAGATACAATTAATGTTTTTATGTTGTCGCTTATCGGTCTGGTTCTATAAACAGATTGAGATATAGCAAGCTGAGACGCAAGAGTAAGTAACAGCAGAGAAAGATATTTTTTCATTTCGGAAAATATTTAAAATCAGACTCCAAATGTAGAAAAAAAGTGGTGTAAAAGCAAGTTTTTGTTATTAGAGAAAAATTTCTTTATTTTTCCCTATTAATATTTCTTTATTTGATTTAAAAAAATGTATCTTTGCGGGATAATTGGAAAGTCTGTGTTGATTTTACTTGTATCTTCTCCTCAAAGTATTAAACAACAGTATCTTATCCATAAAACATTGCAGCAATAAGTTTTTTAAATGTAAATTATGGCTAATCGAATTAAAATTAAAAAAGGACTACAAATTCCGCTATTGGGAAAAGCCGATGAAACACTTCGAGGAACAGTAGTTAGCGAATATGTGAAAATTTGTCCTGAGGATTTTCATGGAATCACACCTCGATTGGCGGTAAAGGTAAACGATACCGTAAAAGCCGGAACAGTGTTGTTTTTCGATAAAAACAACCCGGAAATCAAATTCGTTTCGCCCACAAGCGGAACAGTTACGGCTATAGAACGAGGCGAGAAACGACGCATTCTCCACGTTGCCATAAAAGCCGATAAGGAAAATCAGTATGAAAATTTCGGTAAAAAAACAGTAAGTTCGTTGTCGAAAGATGACTTGAAAAACTTACTGCTCTCTTCCGGATTATGGGCTTTTATCAAACAACGTCCTTACGATGTGGTGGCAAATCCCGCAAAAGAACCACGCGATATTTTCGTCACCGGTTTCGACACGGCTCCTCTTGCTCCATCTTACGACTTCATCCTTCAAGGTGATGAGGCTGACTTGCAAACAGGTTTTGACGTATTGGCTAAACTTACCGAAGGAAAAGTTTTTCTGTCAATCAGTCCAAAAACCACAAATAAAGGTTTGCGTGATGCGAAAAATGTAGTTATTACAGAATTCGACGGTCCGCATCCGGCAGGAAATGTTGGCGTTCATATAAATAACATCAAACCTGTAAACAGCGGTGAAACTGTTTGGACTTTAAGTGCAGTTAACGTAGCATTAATCGGACGTTTACTGAACAAAGGTATAGTCGATATGACAAGAGTGGTGGCGCTTACAGGCTCAGAGGTGAAGGAAAAGGGATATTACAAAATGCTTATCGGCACAGAGTTGAACTCAATTTTCCGTAACAATGTTACCGAAGGTATTTCGTTACGCTATATCAGCGGCAATCCGTTGACCGGAACCAAAATAGAGGCTGACGGCGTACTTCGAGCACATGATACTCAAGTTACGGTAATTCCCGAAGGTGACGACGTTCACGAATTGTTTGGATGGGCATCACTCACTACAAAAAGATACAGTGCAGGTTGTACATATTTGCCATCAAAAAAGAAATATCGCTTAGATGCCCGTTTACTTGGCGGTCCGCGAGCAATTATTGTTGCTAACGAGTACGACAAAGTTTTCCCGATGGACATTTTCCCCGAACAATTGATAAAATCTATTCTCGCGTTCAATATCGATAAAATGGAACAGTTGGGAATTTATGAAGTAGCACCCGAAGATTTTGCTTTGTGTGAATTCGTAGATACATCCAAATTGGAATTACAACACATCGTTCGAACGGGATTGGATTTGCTTCGTAAAGAGATGGAGTAATCAGTATAAATAAATATTTTTTTATACGAGATTTTCAAAATAAACAGAATATAAACACATAAAATAAACAGAATTTTGAAAGCGTTAAGAAACTATCTTGATAAGATAAAACCGAATTTCGAGGAAAGCGGTAAATTGCATTGGCTTCATTCTACTTACGATGCTTTTTGTACATTCCTTTTCGTGCCAAACAGAACATCGAAATCGGGTGTACATATTCACGACGCACGCGACTCAAAACGCACGATGATAATTGTTATCCTCGCGCTTGTTCCGGCGTTGTTGATTGGCATGTACAATGTAGGTTTGCAGCATTATATGTCTGTTGGCATAGAAGCCGGATTGCTTACCAAATTCTTCTACGGTCTGTTGGCATTGTTGCCGCAAATCATTGTTTCCTACGTGGTAGGATTGGGCATTGAATTTGCCATGGCTCAGGTAAAGAAAGAGGAGGTTGCCGAAGGGTTCTTAGTATCGGGAATATTAATCCCGATGATTCTTCCTGTCGATACTCCGTTATGGATGATTGCTGTTGCTACCGCATTCGCAGTTATATTTGCAAAAGAGGTGTTCGGTGGAACAGGGTACAATATCTTTAATGTGGCGTTAATCGCACGCGCATTTTTATTCTTCTCCTATCCAACCAAAATGTCGGGTAACGAAGTATGGGTTCGTACACGTGACACCTTTGGAATGGGTGGAGGAAATGTAGTTGACGGTTTTTCGGGAGCAACACCATTAGGTCAAATCGCGACAACCGATGCAGCTAAGTTTAGTGAATTTACTTTTCAAGGAATTACAGGACAATCGCTTTCTGTTTCCGATATGCTTTTGGGATTTATTCCCGGCTCGGTAGGAGAAGTTTCAACAATTGCCATTCTACTTGGTGCGGTAATTCTTATAGTTACTGGTGTAGGTAGCTGGAGAACTATGCTTTCGGTATTTATCGGTGGTGGCGTAGGAGCTCTTCTCGTAAATGCTTTTGCTCAAAACGCATTGATGGAAATGCCGATTTATTACCATTTCATTTTAGGCGGTTTTGCTTTCGGAGCAGTATTTATGGCAACCGACCCTGTAACATCGGCTCGAACCTTGAAAGGACAATGGATATACGGTTTCTTTATTGGATTAATAGCGATAACTATCCGTGTGTTTAACCCCGGATATCCCGAAGGAATGATGCTCGCTATATTACTTATGAATGCTTTTGCTCCACTTATCGACTTCTATGTGGTAGATGCTAATATCAAACGTAGGATGAGAAGGTTGGCTGTGGCTAAAACGGTAAAATAAAATTAAAAGGAAAGGACACAATGGCTATAAATAGAGAAAATAGTGGATATACTATAATATACGCATCGGTAATGGTAATTATCGTAGCTTTGGGATTGGCTTTCACTCACATGGGACTGAAAAATCAACAGGTAAGAAACGAGAATATCGATAAAATGCAACAGATTTTACGTTCTCTCAATATCGATGCCAACAACAAAGTAGTTGAACAACGATATAACGAACTTATAAAGAATGCATATCTTATTACTGCTGACGGACAAAAAGTGGAAGGAACCGAAGGTGTTACACCCAATGACCCCGCTTTTTCGGGCTTAGAAGCCGATAAAGGAATTCCGGTCTTTGAAGCAGAGGTTGATGGAACTAAAAAATACATCTTGTCTATGAATGGTTCCGGATTATGGGGTGCAATTTGGGGATACTTATCTGTAGAATCTGATGGAAGTACCATTTACGGTGCGGAATTCGGACATACTGGAGAAACTCCCGGACTTGGTGCGGAAATCGTTACCGTTGATTTCAGAAATCAATTTAAAGGAAAAGAGTTGATTAAAAATAACGAGTTTAAATCGGTTGCTGTGGTAAAACCCGGACAATCTGATGCCGACAGAGATTATGTTGACGGAATTTCGGGCGGTACCATTACAAGTAAAGGGGTAAGCAATATGCTTTTCGACAGCGTTAAAGGATATGAGAATTTTTTAAAGATTTTACATTCCGAAAATCAACCAACAATCGAAAATTAAAAATTTAAACAAATGGCATTATTATCAGGTAAAACAAAAGAGGCGCTCTTAGGACCGCTGAATAAAAATAATCCGGTTATTGTTCAAATACTTGGAATTTGTTCGGCTTTGGCTGTAACTTCCAAATTGGAGCCGGCTTTGGTAATGGCAATTGCCGTAACAGTTGTAACTGCCTTAGGGAACGTTGTTATTTCATTGCTTCGTAAAACAATTCCAAACCGTATTCGTATTATTGTACAATTGGTTGTAGTTGCCGCATTAGTAACTATAGTGAGCGAAGTACTAAAAGCGTTTGCTTATGATGTGAACAAACAGCTCTCGGTTTTCGTGGGATTGATTGTTACCAACTGTATTCTTATGGGACGTTTGGAAGCGTTTGCTCTCGGAAACGGACCTTGGGCTTCTTTCCTTGACGGGATAGGTAACGGAATAGGCTACGGCTGGATATTGATAACTGTTGGTTTTGTAAGAGAGCTGCTTGGTTCGGGTACTTTGTTTGGTTATAAAGTAATTCCCCAATCATTTTATGATTTGGGCTACCAAAACAACGGTTTGATGATGCTTGCTCCAATGGCTTTGATATTGGTAGCAGTTATTATTTGGATTCATAGAGGTAAAAATAAGGAATTACAAGAAGAAACAAATTAAAAGCCTACTGTTTTTCCCTAAAATAGAAAAACAGGGCGTTAATTATTTTAGAAAAAAAGGAATACAATTATTCCACATTTAATAGAGAAAAAAATAAAAATATATGGATGCTATAAGTCTTATTGTGCGTTCGATATTTGTAGATAATATGATTTTCGCATACTTTTTGGGTATGTGTTCATATCTTGCTGTATCGAAAAACGTGAAAACGGCATTGGGTTTGGGAATAGCGGTTACATTCGTTTTGGTACTCACGTTGCCCATCAACTATTTACTCGAAAATTATGTACTAAAAGGGGGAGCCTTAGCCTGGTTAGGACCTCAATTTGCTGATGTAGATTTGAGCGTGTTTAGCTTGTTGATTTTTATCGCTGTTATCGCCTCATTTGTTCAATTAGTAGAAATGGTGGTTGAAAAATTTAGTCCTTCTCTCTACAACTCGTTGGGAATTTTCTTGCCTCTTATCGCTGTAAACTGTGCTATTTTGGGAGGTTCGCTTTTTATGCAACAACGCGAGTTCGCTAACATAGGTATGGCTACTTCTTATGCTTTCGGCTCCGGAATCGGATGGCTACTGGCGATTGTGGGAATGGCAGCTATAAGAGAAAAATTAGAATACTCTCATGTACCGAAACCATTGAAAGGATTGGGGATAACGTTTATTATCACCGCTCTAATGGCAATAGGCTTTATGAGTTTTTCGGGAATAAATATTTAAAACCGTAAAAAATCAAAATTAATAATCGTAAAACTAATAAACAGTATATATAAATGAGTGTGTTGTTAATGAGTTCAGGCGGAATAACAATTGTTACCAGTGTGGTAGCTTTCTTGTTGATTATTCTTGTTTTGGTGGTTATGATTCTTGTAGCCAAAGCAAAATTAATGCCTTCGGGAAATGTGAAAATTACGGTTAACAGTGAAAAAGAGCTTTCTTCATCTATGGGAGGAACGCTGTTAAATACTCTTCAAAGTTCAAATATCTTTCTTTCATCGGCTTGCGGTGGAGGAGGAACTTGCGGGCAATGTCGTTGCCAAGTATTGGAAGGCGGAGGCGAGATTCTGCAAACCGAAAAAGGACACTTCAGCCGTAAAGAGCAGCTGAACAATTGGCGTTTGAGCTGTCAGGTGAAAGTTAAGGAAGATATGTCAATAAAAGTACCGGAAGAGGTATTTGGTGTAAAAGAGTGGGAATGCGAAGTGGTTTCAAACAACAACGTGGCTTCGTTCATCAAAGAGTTTGTTGTGCGTCTGCCCAAAGGCGAACACATGGATTTCGAACCCGGTTCTTACAGTCAAATAAAAGTACCGAAATATGAATTGAAATATTCAGAATTCGATATCGATGACCAATTTAAACCTGAATGGGATAAATTTAAATTATGGGATTTGAGTGTTAAAAACGAAGAAGCAACTGTTCGCGCATACTCTATGGCAAACTATCCCGCAGAAGGAGATATTATAAAATTGAACGTTCGTGTAGCTACACCACCGTTCGATAGAGCAAAAAATACATGGATGAATGTGAAACCCGGAATAGTTTCATCTTACATTTTCAACTTGAAACCGGGAGATAAAGTAATAATGTCAGGTCCTTACGGCGATTTCCATCCAATTTACGACAGCAAACGCGAAATGCTTTGGGTTGGAGGCGGTGCCGGTATGGCTCCGTTGCGAGCACAAATTATGCACTTAACCAAAACGTTGAAAACTACCGACCGCAAAATGTCTTACTTCTACGGTGCACGTGCATTGATGGAGGCATTTTATCTGGAAGATTTCTACGAGTTGGAACGCGAATTTCCTAACTTCTCATTCCATTTAGCTTTAGACCGTCCCGATCCTGCAGCTGATGCAGCAGGTGTGAAATATACTCCTGGATTTGTACATCAAGTTATTTACGAAACTTATTTGAAAGACCACGACGCTCCTGAAGATATTGAATACTATATGTGCGGACCGGGTCCAATGGCAGATGCGGTTAAGAAAATGCTTGACAGTCTCGGTGTTTCTCCCGAAATGATTATGTTCGACGACTTTGGATAATGAGCTTATAAATATATAATTATAAAAAAACGATGCATCCCGAATGCATCGTTTTTTTTGTTATATTACTCTGTTCGATTAATATTCTAATGCTTTAAGGGCAGTTTTCGCAATATATAATGCTGTTTCACGCTGTTCTACGATCAAGTTATACACTGCATCTTCACTTAAAACACCGCAAGGCTCTCTTTCAGGAAAATGTTTCAGTTCAAACAATTCTTGATCAGCAAACCATTCATCACTTCCGTAATAATCAAATAACTCTCTATATTCCGGAAACAATTCTTCCCACTCCTTACATGCTTTGTTCAACAGACGCACTGAGTCGTTCATTTCATTAAGAATACGCTCCATTTTTCGAATATTGTCTATACGTTCTTTCATAATTTAAATATTTTATTTATTGATTGTTAAGGCATTTTATTCGGGAAACTCTATTCTCACATCTTTCTCCGCATCAAACTCAAAACCCTCTTCAAAGGAATTGTTATCAATGGTAAAATTCTTTACTCGTTCAAAAAGGAACGGATACACATTCCAGTGAAACGGTTCAAATTCGGAATTGTGTTTGACGGTGTTGTTACGGAAAATCAATCCGTCGGTAGATCTTGCATAAACAAGCGGACGATCAAACATTTCAAACGTATTGTTTTCTATTACGATACCCGAATGAAAAAACTTCTGTTGTTCTTTTAAATTGGGAATTTCGGGATAAATTGAAATTACAGCGTTTGTAAACTGATAGATTGCCGTAAGAGCGTTGATAAATTTGTTGTTGCGAATAATGATATCTTTGCATGCTCCCGTTTCATACCAACCGTTGCAGTCTCCACACAACAGAATTGCAGCTCCGTGTGTGTGGTCGAAAATATTGCCTTCGCAAATTATCTGTTGGGGTGTACTGAACAAAGCTCCGCGTGCACGATTGTTGCGGATAATATTGTTGACAAAAACAACTTCGGGGGTCCAAGTCAAGTTTTCGATTCCGAATTTTCCGAGTTCCGAAATTTCATTTGGTAACATATCGGCAAAGACTATTTCGAACTCTTTCGCACCAAACTCGGTGGGTCTATCAATTGCTTTTATCTCTTTTATTGTTGTAACAAAGGTGTCTCCCACTAACTCCATTTTTTCACTTTCCACAAACTGCACACTGTCGCCCGATTTTCCCCAAACAAAACCCCATGCCTGCGGATGCATATACCGAACTTGCAATGTGTAGTCATCAACACGTTTGATTACACGCAGATATGTTCCGTGCACATTAATGGCATCGTCAGCCATTCCCTCGTAAAGTCCGTTTTTTGATATGATTACTCCCTTGCATGCCGAGAAGTGCGTTGCATCGGCTTGTGTGGTGAAATATCGAGGGTCATCTTCGCCACGCAGACATACGTTAAAACCGTCGAGCGTGATGTTTTCGCTCATTTGAGCCAGCAAACCCATACCTTCGACATAATGTACAGTTACATTTTCAATGGCTATATTGGAGCTTTCGCTTACAAATATTCCCGGAGTAGGACGATAGTATGACCGTAGGGCGTAACGCTCGCCGACTGCAACTTGCGAAGTTTGACTCCAACCGAAGATTTTAAGTTTATCTTCTCCGGCAGTCTCTATTTTCTTGGCATCGAAACTTATATCTCCACGTTGATAGGCAAGTCTTCTATCTTCACGGAAACCCATTGATACAAACAGATGATTTTCGTAACCCTCGCACACGGCAATCAATTTGTTGCCTTCATCAACTCTATGATGTCCGGTTGGATATATTTCAGCTTCCACCCCGCCACTCTCTTGATTAACAGACAGAATGGTTATTTGACGAAATGCCGGGATTTCAAAATCAATAGAGACGTTTTTAAGCGTAATATTTTGAGAATTGATTATAGAGAACGGAATCATTCTGCCATGAAATATAAGTTCTGAGCCTTGTCCGTCGATAGTTACATTTCGTAAATTTTCGAGTGCAAATGCAACCGATTTCGGATTATCCTGGTCATGATTGGAAATATAATACTCACGTGAAAAAGCACTATCGGGATAAAAATGGTACTCTCCTTTCGAGAATGTAACTGTTACGTGTGTTGTATCAGTTTGTGCCTGTAATTGTTCGATTAGCTTAATTGCGTCAGGTGATACGTCTTCTTTTGTATCGGATTTTGCTCCGAAAGTGAAATATGATTGTTTTGACGCACAACTTGCGAAAAGCAGAAATGTGAATAGTGTAATGAAAAAAGAGATATTCTTAAGCATTATGTCTATTTTTATTGTTTTATTCTATTGTCGTATAATCGAATATGATTTTGTTGGTAAAGATATTCCCGAAAGTATCTATAATGTAAATAATATACCACGATGTGTTAGAATTGCGACGATATACGTGTACATTTTCGCCATATTGTTGTTTATGAATATAGTATGCCGTTTTAAAATGAATTGATTTTTGTTCAATGGTTTCACACTGAATTTTGATTTCTTCAATATATTTGAAAACAAACTTTGCTGTCAATTCAAAAATTTCCCACAACAGCAATCCATTACGAGTATCTTCTAAATATTTATCGACTTGTGCACTATAATAAGCCATCTTTTTTACAAAACTCTTTACTTGAAGTGTATCTTTCGCTTTGTAGTGATAGCTTTATAAGCTGTTACAGATTCGCTTATTTTGTTTTTCGGAGTATTTTCCGTTTCTTTTGTCTGTTTTTTCATTGCTGTTAACTGTTTCGAGGTGTATTATGCTGGCAAATATAGTAAAAATAGTTGATAATGAATTAGTATT
Organism: Bacteroidota bacterium; assembly: GCA_041846575.1. Taxonomy (GTDB): domain Bacteria; phylum Bacteroidota; class Bacteroidia; order Bacteroidales; family Dysgonomonadaceae; genus JBGZFC01. The sequence continues at coordinate 318 of JBGZFC010000007.1, read as the reverse complement.
AAACCCTGATTCCGCGATAGGAATAAATAGGTGTGCAATGTTGCTCATCGGGTTGAAGCGTTTTTATCAACTTCATAGAATGCCTCAAAGTTTTTCTTTTTGCAGAAAAGCTCTGTCGCACGGTGCGATAATGCTCCAATGATAGTCGGAAGTTCTGTCACACGGTGCGATAATGCTCCAATGATAGTCGGAAGCTCTGTCCACAGGTAGGGACGGTAGTTACATGGCAGATGGCAGCTTTTTTGCTCCGCCCAAACACTACCCATTGCCCACTATCCAAATCCTCATCCAAACAAAAAAAGCCGACAACAACAATTC
>JBGZFC010000006.1:0-12035 GCA_041846575.1 Bacteroidota bacterium | reverse complement strand
TGGCGGCAACGGCTTGGAACTTGAAGAAAATGATGGAAAGACTCAAAGAGAATTTCTTGAATTTTATTTTCCGATGGGTTTTACAGCGATATAATTATTCTCTCCCATTGTAATTTGAATTTATAAGGGGAGACTAAATAACTTCTTAAAGAGTTGTTTTATTTACAAATAAATTATCTTGTTCTAATTTATACTTCATGCCTCTAAGAAAATATCTCTAACTCTTTTATTTGCCTTTTTCAAAAACTCATCGGCATTAATATCAGAATATAAGTCAGTACATTCCCTTATAACCTCTAATGATATTGCACCATCGTATCCTATCCTTTTTATTTTATTTGAAATAATATTCCATTCGATATTTCCGTCGCCCGGTATAGCGTGAAAATCATCAGTTCCGTCATTATCGTGCAAATGCAAAGCGAATATTTTGTTATGATAAATATCCAGAAAATTATACCCCTTGTCATAACAGTTTTCATGTCCGCTATCGTAACAAAAACCCATTCTATCGGACTTAATATTAGAAAAAAGATATTCCAACAGATAGGCATCACCATTATTTTCAATCGCAATATTTACACTGTTTTTTTCGGCAATATCAACAAGTTTTTTAAATCTGTCCAATCCTATAGTTGTGGGAGCAAAATCGGGTTTATCATCCGTAACATGTAAAACAACTGTCGGTATTTCGAGTGCGGAACAGTCTAAAATAGCCTTTTCATATTTTTTCAATATATCGAGACTGTTTGTATTGTCCAACCAAATAGTGTTTACACCCATAATTGGCGCATGAATATTTTCGACAGATAATCCGTAATTAGCTGCAAAGTCGGGCAGTTTTCTTTTTATCTTTTTGTAATCTTCAAACTCATCGCCCCACCAAAGCATTATGGAGTCAAAAGAAGCCTCTTTTATCAACCTCAAACGCTCCGTGTAGTCAATGTTGTAGCCGAACCAAAAGTATATTCCCGTTTTCACAAGTTCACGTTAAATTAAGGTTTTTTTCGAGTATTTATTTCATATCAGATTTATCTCTCTTTTTGTATAAGAAATGTTTCCACTTCTCTTCGGGCTTTCCTTCTATAAACATCTCAAAACGAGCCATAATAAAAAACAGGTCGGACAACCGGTTTGTAAATTGCAGAATTTCAATCGGTAACGGATCTTTTCTATTCAAAGACCAAAGTCGTCGTTCACTTCTTCGAGCAATAGTACGTGCTAAATGCAAATGTGCCGACAGATGATTTCCGCCAGGTAAAATAAAATATCCTGTTTCCGGAACTTGTGCCTGCATGGCATCTATATTTTTTTCTATGTAAGCGACCATTTCGGTATTTAGTTTATTGGGATTCTTTTCTCTGATATTGGATGGCGTTGCCACATGCGACATGATAACCATTATTTCCGATTGTATTTCAAAAAGGAGTGTTTGCCATTCGTGTTCCGAATCCAAAAAAGAACGAACAACACCAATCATACTGTTCAACTCATCCAAACAGCCATTTGCTTCGATGCGGATATCATCTTTATCGACCCGTTCTCCACCGTGTATTCCTGTTTTGCCTTTATCGCCACCGCGTGTATATATTTTCATAACTTCGGATTATTCAAACAATGTCATTAAATCATCCATTTCTGCCCAATAGATATGTGTATATCCGGCAATTGTATTTTTGTATCTCAACAACTTTGTACTTACCTCCGAACCTTTGGCATTGTATAGTTGCGCTATGCTTTTCAGATTACCCTCAGTATGTGAATAATGAAACTCGTGCCCTTTAACTTTTATATTATTTAATTCAAAATGTCTGTATCCAAGACTCAACTTCATATTTTGCATTGTAGCTGTTTGGTCAAAAATGCCTGTCATTGGATATTTACAACCATCTTTATCGACTATGCAGGCAGATAGATACATCATTCCGCCACACTCGGCAAGCAGTTTTCCGCCATGTTCTACGTAATCGCGTATGCTCTGCTGCATTAATTTGTTTTGGTGCAATTTTTCCAAATACAATTCGGGATAACCGCCGGGCAAATAGACGAAATCGGCTTCCGGAATCTTCTCATCGTGCAAGGGACTAAAAAATGCAACTTCTCCTCTTTGTTCAAGATACTCAATATTCTCTTTGTATATAAAAGAGAAGGCTTCGTCCAAAGCAACTGCCGATTTTAATTTAGTTATATTCCGATTCGATGTTAAAGGCGAAGCAGATATTCGATTTGTCTTGGTTATCGACAAAAGATTATCTATATCAATCTGTTTTTCAATAATATTAGATGCCTTTTCGGCAAGTTCATCTATCAAGACTCCTTGTTCTAAACTCAAGCCCAGATGTCTGGACGGAACTGCAAATGCATCGTTTTCAGGAATGTAACCCAGAGAAGTAATACCCAAGTCATCGCAAGCATCTTTCAGAATTTTGTAATGGTTCTCAGAATTTACTCTATTAAATATTACTCCGACTATATTGAGTTCGGGATTAAAATATTTATATCCATACAAAATTGCGGCAACAGAATATGCCATCGACTTAGGACAAAGCACAAGTACTATAGGCTTTTTTAATGTTTGGGCTATATGTGCACTACTACCCAAGCTCTTTTCATAGCCGTCAAACAGTCCCATCACACCCTCGATAACCGAAACATCTGCTTGCTGACTGTATTTATTGTAAATATTTTTCACGTGCTCGGACGATGATAGAAACAAATCGAGATTTACCGATTTTTTACCCGAAGCTAACTCGTGAAATTTTGTATCGATATAATCGGGACCACATTTAAACGGTTGTACACCATAACCTCTATTACGTAAAGCACGCAACAAACCTAAGGTAAGCATCGTTTTTCCGCTTCCCGACGAAATAGCACTAATAAGAAAACTCGAACTTGTCATTGTGCAAAAGTACACGTTTTTGCACAAAAAAAAAACAGATTGCAAAATATTCCATACCTTTGTCGGATGAAACAGATTAATGATGAAAATTTGCGTCCCGTAATGTTTGTTGGTACGGGAAGTGATGTGGGAAAAAGTATAATTGCCGCGGCATTTTGCAGAATTTTTTTGCAAGACGGCTATCAACCGGCACCCTTTAAAGCTCAAAATATGTCGCTTAACTCGTACGTTACACCAGACGGATTAGAGATAGGGCGAGCACAAGCCGTGCAGGCAGAAGCAGCAGGAATAGACTGCAGTGCCGATATGAATCCTTTGTTGTTGAAGCCAACAGGAGAGAAGTTTAGTCAGGTAGTGCTTAACGGAAAAGTATCAGGAAATCAAAGCGCACATCAATATTTCAGAAAAGAGGGAAGAGAAGAGTTGCGTGAAGCCGTGCATCAAGCTTTTGACCGATTGAAACAGAAATACAACCCCATTGTTATGGAAGGTGCCGGAAGTATCTCCGAAATAAATCTTCGTGAAGTGGATTTGGTAAATATGTCTATGGCAAAATACGCCGATGCTTCCGTAATTTTGGTTGCCGACATTGACCGTGGCGGAGTTTTTGCATCGGTTTACGGTTCAATTATGTTGTTGACACCCGAAGAGCGAAAATATATAAAAGGGATAATTATCAATAAATTCAGAGGAGATATTAAACTGTTTGAAGAGGGAAGAAAGATTATCGAAGAGCTGTGTGGTGTTCCTGTTATTGGTGTGGTGCCTTATTATACCGATATTCATATTGAAGATGAAGATTCCGTAGTATTGAGCAATAAAAACAGAAGCACAATACAAGGAAAAATAAATATAGCTGTTATATTACTCAAACATATTTCAAATTTTACCGACTTCAATACATTAGAGCAAGACCCACGCATACATCTGTTTTATACCGACAATCCCACCGAAATAGAAAAAGCAGATATTATTCTTATCCCGGGAAGTAAAAACACTCTGTCAGACCTGTACGAAATACGACAAAACGGTGTAGCCCGAAGCATTATTAAAGCCCGTAAGAATGGAACAACAGTGGTTGGCATTTGCGGAGGTTACCAGATAATGGGTCAAGAGGTCTGCGACCCTTCGGGCGTGGAAGGAGAAATGACACGCCTTCCCGGTCTCGGATTATTACCGGTTTCCACAACGATGGAAAATGCAAAACGAACCCGACAAGTGCAGTTTTCGTTTTGCAAAATGCCCGAAAATAGTTGTGAAGGTTACGAAATCCACATGGGAAGGACATATCCGATAGAAGGAAATGACGCATCTCCGCTAAACATACTGAGCGACGAAACAACAGACGGATATTTTGTAGATACAAAATGTTTCGGCACATATATACACGGTATTTTGGATAATGCCGATGTTATAGACTACATTCTTGCACCTTATATGGAAAAAACGGATAACAGACCATTCGATTATAAATCGTTCAAAGAAGAACAGTACAATAAACTTGCAACCCACATAAGGGAACATGTTGATATCGAGAAAGTTTACAAATGGATAAATAACCAGTAATTTGTTGATAATTTCACTATTATATTTTAGCGAGGATAGTAATAATGATTCAGGGACACGGCGACGACGCACATAATTACAAACATAAAATAGTAAGCAATTTCAGTTCAAATATTTTTGCTCGACAAGATATTTCGGCTCTCGAGAAGCATCTCTGTCAGCAAATATCCATTATACACTCTTATCCGGAACCCGATGCAAACTCTCTGTCGCAATTAATAGCAGGGAAGCATCAGCTAAAAACAAGTAACATACTGATAACCAACGGAGCAACAGAGGCTATCTATCTGATTGCCCGCACATTTTTCGGTGCAAAATCGGCTATTGTAGCACCTACATTCAGTGAATATGCCGATGGATGCACGGCACACAACCACCAAGTAAATTACATCTCAAACTTTTCTGAAATTCCCAACGAGACCAATCTTGTATGGGTCTGCAATCCTAACAATCCCGACGGCAAAGTATATGAGTCACGTGAAATAAAAAATCTGATTGAAAAGCAAACCAATTCAACTTTCGTGGTGGATAGAAGCTACTCGTTTTTTACAAAAAAAGATACCGATTTGGTAAAAAAAGGGAATGAATATCCGTGCAATTTAATTGAAATACATTCTCTTACAAAAAAATATGCAGTACCGGGACTTAGATTGGGATACATAGTTGCTCATGAAAACATTATCGAAAAGATAAAAAAACATAAAATGCCGTGGTCGGTAAATGCGTTAGCAGTTGAGGCAGGTATCTTTTTACTGAAAAACTGCAATATACCAATCAATATCGACACATATCTATCTGATGCCGAATGGCTAAAAAACGAGATTGGCAAGATAAACAACCTGGAAATATCAGAATCAGAAACTCATTTTTTCTTATGTCGCTTGAATAACGGAAAGCGTGCATCGGATTTAAAAATGTGGTTGATTGAAAATTATGGAATATTGATACGTGATGCATCAAACTTTTTCGGTCTTGATGAACGTTACTTTCGTATCGCAACACAAACAACGGAAGAAAATCGTGTACTTGTAAAAGCTGTTTCACAATGGATGAACTCCTGATATTAACAATACTTCCTCTGCTGATTGGCTGGGTGTTAGACCTTATTTGGGGCGACCCCGAGAGGTTGCCACACCCCATAGTGTGGTTCGGCAAAAGTATCGCTATCGGAGAAAAGGTTCTAAATAAGGGCAAAAACAGATTGATGAAAGGTGCTTTATTGTCGCTGACATTGATTTTATCGGTATATTTCGCAACATATTTCTTATTAAAAATATCAGCTCACATTTCGCCATATATATCTGTCATAATCTCTGCCGTAATAGTGTTCTACTGTCTTGCCGGACACACCTTGATACGAGAAGTAAATGCTGTTTTTATGGCTGTTGATATTTCAGAAGAGAAAGGACGTGAGCAAGTTGCACGAATTGTAGGACGTGATACTTCATCGCTCAATTCGCAACAGATACGCTCTGCAGCTCTCGAAACTCTTTCGGAAAACCTGAGTGACGGAGTAATTGCACCTCTTTTCTGGTACGGACTTTTAGGTGTGCCGGGCATGTTTGCATACAAAATGATAAATACGTTAGACTCGATGATTGGCTACAAAAACAATCGATATAAAGATTTTGGCTGTTGGGCAGCACACATCGATGATATAGCGAACTACTTACCGGCTCGTATTACAGCATTTATTATGCTTGTGGTAAGCAATAAAATCAACCTGTTGAAAATTGTTTTTAACCAGGGAAAACTTCATTCAAGCCCCAACTCGGGATACCCCGAGGCTGCGTTGGCTACAATATTAGGATGCAGATTTGGAGGACCAAACAAATATTTCGGTAATTTGGTGGATAAACCGTATATAGGATTAAATAATAAAATATTAGATACTCAAGATATGGAAAAAGCCGTAATGGTAAACAAGCTGGCAGAATATGTAACAATTGCGTTGACTGTAGTATTATCGTGCTTACGGTTCTTCATTCTACAAAAAATTGTAATCGGATGAGAAAAATAATACTTATTACAGGTGGACAACGTTCGGGAAAAAGTAGTTATGCGCAGCAACTCGCACTGTCTTTTTCAAAAAATCCTGTCTATCTGGCTACATCACGTGTATGGGATGATGAGCATGCACAAAGAATAGCCCGGCACAAAAAAGACCGCGGCTCGGAGTGGACAAATATAGAAGAAGACAAATATCTGAGCAAACACACCCTCGAAGGAAAAACTATTCTTATAGACTGTGTAACTCTTTGGGCAACCAATTTTTTCTTCGATTTGAAAGCAGATACCGAACAGGCACTGGAAGAACTGAAAAAAGAGTTTAACCTGTTTACAACCCAAAATGCACAATTTATATTTGTAACAAATGAAGTTGGTATGGGAGGAATGTCCGAAAACGAATTGCAACGCAAATTTGCCGATTTACAAGGTTGGCTAAATCAATATATTGCCTCGAAAGCCGACGAAGTTTTTTTAATGGTTTCGGGCATCAATGTAAAAATAAAGTAACTAATAAAAACCAGATTATGAAAAGCTTTTCAATAGAAAAACCGGATTCAAAATTAAAAGCAGCGATACAAGAGAAAATTGATAATCTCACCAAACCCAAAGGGTCGCTGGGTCGTTTGGAAGAGTTGGCTCTTCAAATAGGACTTATTCAACAATCACTCTCTCCTACTCTCAAAAATCCGCATCACATAGTATTTGCCGGCGATCACGGTATCGCTGTAGAGGGGGTTAGCCTTTCGCCGCAAGAAGTTACTTATCAGATGATTGCAAATTTTCTGATTGGCGGAGCAGGTATCAATTTTTTAGCTCGACAACACAATTTTAATTTGAAAGTTGTTGATTCGGGTGTTAACTACGACTTCCCGAACGATCGTGAAATAATCAACAAGAAAATCCGAAAATCTACTCGAAATTATCTCTACGAACCGGCAATGACTTGCCAAGAGATGGGGCAAGCCATTGAGTATGGAGCTGAGTGTGTGCAAATGTGTGCCGACAATGGATGCAACGTGATTTCATTCGGAGAGATGGGCATTGCCAACACATCTTCTTCATCGCTATGGATGACCTGCCTGACAAATATTCCGCTTGATAAATGTATCGGAGCAGGTTGCGACCATACGGGGGCAATAGTTTCTCACAAATACAATATTTTGAGTCGATGCCTGAAAAACTATTCGGGCGATTTTTCCGTAGAGAGTGTTATGCAACAATTTGGAGGTTACGAAATGGTAATGACTGTTGGAGCCATGCTCAAAGCCGCTGAACTGAAAATGGTTGTTTTAATAGATGGATTTATCATGACCAATTGCTTGCTGGCGGCTTACAAAATAAACCCCAACGTGATTGATTACTCTATCTTCGGTCATTGCGGCGATGAAGCGGGGCATAAACTATTGCTCAATTACTTGCAGGCAAAACCTATTTTATCGCTCGGATTAAGACTTGGTGAAGGTAGCGGAGCCATTTGTGCATATCCTATTGTAGAATCGGCTGTGCGTATGATTAACGAGATGAATTCATTCAAAAAGATAGAAGTAACCAAATATTTTTAATTAAAAAGATGAAACATTTAGTGGCTGCAATAATGTTTTTTACACGTTTGCCACTGTGGCGAATAAAAAAACTACAGATACCACAAAAATATTTTAGTCAAGCAATAAACTACTGGTCATTTGCCGGATGGATTACAGGTGGAATAATGGCAGGGACACTGTGGCTTGCAGCACAAATTTTGCCGTTTTCAGTAGCCGTTATTGTGGCTCTTGCAGCACGATTGATTCTGACCGGAGCCTTGCACGAAGACGGTTTTGCCGATTTTCTCGACGGATTCGGCGGAGGAACTTCACGCGAGCGAATATTGGCAATCATGAAAGATTCGCATATCGGAGTTTATGGAGTAATCGGTTTGGCAGTATATTTTTTGCTTATTTGGCAGATATTGGCAAGTATGTCTATACAAGTTGCAACTATTTCCATACTCGTTGCCGACCCGTTTTGCAAATTTCTCTGTTCGCATATAACACTGTTTTTGCCATATGCACGTACGGCAGAGACCAATAAATCGCACGTAGTTTACAAACAAATATCTTTATCCGTTTGGCTTGTAGCAGCTTTTTTCGGATTACTTCCGTTGTTGCTTATCTCTGACGTTAAATGGCAAATAGCGTGCACATTACCTGTTATGATTTTTCTTTCTACTATCTATATGATGAAAAAAAAAATCAATGGATATACAGGTGATTGTTGCGGAGCACAGTTTATTTTGTGCGAACTGTCATTTTATTTATATGTTTTAATTGTGGTAAGCCAAAACTGAAAAAACTATGACTATAAATATTATCAGACACACTTCGGTCGATGTTGAGAGCGGAATTTGTTACGGACAAAATGATGTTGCCGTAAAAGATAGCTTTATTGAAGAAGCTACAATTGTTAAGCATAACTTGAAAAAATTGCCAAATCCGGATGTTGTTTTTTCAAGTCCGTTAAGCAGATGTACAAAACTTGCCACATTTTGCGGATTTGAAGATGCAATCAGAGACGACAGGTTGATGGAGATTAATTTCGGCAATTGGCAAATGTGCCGATGGGACGATATTGATATGAGCGTTTGGGAAAACGATTGGATTAACAATCCTGCCCCAAACGGCGAATCATTTTCAGATATGTATAACCGCGTTTCCCAATTTCTAAACGAAGTAAAGAGTCGCTCTTACACCAATGTTTTTATTTTTGCCCACGCCGGAGTTATAAACTGCGCTCGTATCTATTTTGGCAAAGCTACTTTTGAAACAGCTTTTGACGAAGATATAACGTATGGCGCTGTGGTAGGGTTTGAGAGTTGCGATATATGAGAGGGTAGTTTCGAGGGATGAAATGGAGACTAAGGCTTTGCCTTCGTGAATTATTCATCGAAAAAACCTAAAATTATATTGCTGAATATCATAAATTCGAAAAATAATATTGATTATATAATACATAACAAATATACGGTTCTTCCACGAAAATACTAGCCCAAAAGGAAGATATCTGCTCTCTTTGTTTCGTAAAAACACCTTTCTTCAATTACCAAGTTTACCTCTCGCCAAGTCACTAGATATTCCTCTTATAAAGTTTCCATTATCAGCTTTTCTGTCTTTGAATTAATTTGATGGTCTATAAGCCTATGTTGAACTGTTATAATATCTTTTCTTTAAATACCCGCCAACGATTCGAGGCTTTGTGTTGGGCGTGTTGTCGGGACGAAATCCTGTCGACACGATGCGAACGCCGGTGCGGAGCACAAAACCCCAATTTTGCATGGCACCCGTCTGACCTAAATCCCATGTTAACGGTTCGTTGTTTTTCATTTCAGCTTCTTCATTGTGTTGCTTGCAAGTAACGATTTCATTTGTGTTATGTCGACTTTGTTAAGTTGCAAAAGCCTTTCACTTTGAGTCAGTCCTTGCCGGATTAGTAAGGCATTCTCACTTTCCATATTGCTCAATACAACAAGTTGTTCCAATGTGGCGTAATCCCTTATGTTTCCTGTCTTGTCGGGATTATTGTATCGCCATTCTTTTGCGGTAATTCCGAAAAGGGCAACATTCAACAAATCGGCTTTGTTGGCATAAACAAAACTGGCTTGTTGTCCGGTAACCTCCTGTGGGATAGGATTTTCTTTTATTGCGTTAGTATGAATTTGATAATTTACTTTAGCAAGGGTGCGTTGCAGGCTCCATTCTAATTTCAGATGGTCGTTTTCTTCGTCTTTAAGACGTTGAAATTCATTAAACAAATAAATTTGAAATTCGGGACTTAACCATATTGCAGAATGAAAAGCAATGTATTTGTGGGCATAAGTTCCGCCGTATCTACCTGCTTTTACTATCATTCCTGCGGCTTTCGTCCTGTCAATCCATTGACCAGCTGACATTATAAAGCGGTTTGTACCTGCTTCTTGTCCAATTACCACGAATTCGTGGTAATTAAAATCGGGATTATTCACTCTTTCCGAAACGCCAAGATATTCTATTGTGTTTTTGTTAGTAATCCATTTGCCATCCGCTCCCCTCTCGAAAAGTAGCAGTCATATCCGTAAGACTGATATAATCGGTATTCTGCTGACAGATAACCATTATTTCGGATTCTTTGATTTGTAATATTCTTCCTTTTGCCATAAAGGTCTATAAATAAACAATTTGCGAAATTACAAAAAATAAAACTAATGACGGCTTTTTGTGTTGATTAATTCTTTCCAAAGCGTTACGCAATTGCCGTTAACGAGATTATGCCCGTTTATCAAATGTCTGAAATAGCTGTTGAAAAAAAAGCAGTACTTTTAGTACTGCTTTCTACATCCGTTGATTTACTTTATGACTTTGTGAATTTCAACTTTGTCTTTATTTCTAATGCGAACTAAGTAATTACCTTTTGGAAAATTAAATGGAATAACGTAAGGATAATTTGTTACCTTTTTATTAAAAACCAAAGCACCGCTCATTGTATAAACCGAGACTTCTGAATTTTCCTCTAACGGTTGCGTTGGAGAAATTTTAATTTCAGAAAGGGCTGAATTTAAACTGATTGAAAAATTATTAATTTCAGGTTCTATTAAACTGTGATTCTTTTGCTCTTCACCAATATATCTGCTTTCAATAGGATACTCAATAGGAGCTTCTTTTACCTGACTTTGAGTTGATCGAGCTTTTGATTCTGTTATTTTATTGGGAATTACAGCGGTATAGACTATATATCCGTCGGTTGGCTTAATAGGATACATTTTACTCCCTATCTGTTGTCCTAAAATATTATATTGAAATGTTTCATAAAAGTATGTACTAATAGTAATTCCTCCTCCCGAGTTGCCTGTATTCACAAAACGCTGTTGATTATTCGGATTAGCGCCACTCCAACCAACATTAGACTTATTTACATCTACCCAACCACCTACTGCTCCATTAGGTAATGGTATTGTAATACTAACAACATATCTTGTACAAAAGTGCATACCTGTTGACAAAGGATAGTCTCCTGTAAAAAGAATTTTTTGTGGTTTGTTGTCAATTTTTCTAACATCACTACTTTTAAAGTGATAAGTAAACTCCTGTATAGAGTATTGAGCATTTATTTCCAAAATACTGCTTGCGAAAAAAACTAAAATCAAAGATAAGATAATTTTTTTGTTCACGTAAATTCCATTAGTAAACGCAATTTTTTGCGGGGAAGAATATACATTTTTCGGACAAAGGAAGAGGAAAAACACCCCCTCACTTTGTGCCGAATGGATAAAAGTGTTATATTCGCCTCCGTCCAAAAAATTGAATATATGGCACATTTAACCAGAGAACAAAGGTACGTAATTTCTGCTTTACGAAAAAGAGGCGTACGGCAAAAAGAAATAGCAGAAGAATTAGGCGTAAGTCCCAGCACGATATGCAGGGAACTCAAACGAAACGGCGGGAAAAGAGGCGGTTACAACGCACAGAGAGCACACTCGCTATCCAAAGAGAGAAAAGAACGTTATACTTTCAAGAGAAAATTCACACCCTCTGTTGAAAAACGTGTT
>JBGZFC010000005.1:0-20009 GCA_041846575.1 Bacteroidota bacterium | reverse complement strand
ATGACAACAGAGTGATGTGCTTTACTTTTGATACTACTGCTTGTTCCGAAGAATTTCGGGGGGGCAAGAAGAGTCTGCATGTTTATTGACAATCGCAAACTGCTCCCGATTATTATCGGGATTGCATTCGGTTATGGAAATCTCGCCTGTTCAGGCGATACAATATTATTTTTTTCGGACAGCAATGATTTTTTATACAACTTCTCTTCTGTTATATTTCAGAGAGCTTATCAACTATGTCAGAAGTTAGCTGTTATTTTATTGCTGAATTTTCTCTTTTTTTCGAAGCTGATACATTAATGCTATTGGTCCAATAACAATGTAGCTAAATGAAGTAATTACCCTCCAAATAAGGGCAATCATTAGTGCTATTGCAGGATTGGGAAAATATTCGTTGTAGGCTATCTGGAACATATACTCTGCAAATCCGCTTCCTCCCGGAGTAGGGGTAATAAGAGCTATTAACCATATTATCATTTGCTTAACATATTCTATTGCCCAACTTACATCAATTGATGTAAATCCGTAAATCAGTATGCATGCAATGGCAAAGCGTGCTCCCCAAGAGATAATAGTGGCTCCGATAAGTTTAAACCAATACATCCAATTCATATTAAGCATCTCTTTGGATGTAATTTGCAGGTCGTATTTCATTCTCATTGCGTTTCTTCTCCATCTGCGTAACGGTTTCCAAGATGTAATCCACAAAAGAATATTACCTACCCAAGACGATTTGTGAAAAAGGGAAATGTACAACGCCAAAGTCCATAAAAACAGTATTATAGCCAATGTGATAAGTGTAATATTTAGCCCGACTGATAGAGCAGGGATATTATCTATTCCTAATCCTTGATTTACAAAAAACAGAGATACCAAACAAACTAAGGTCATGAAAAGTTCATCCAGAAAAAGTCCGCTTATTGTTATGGCTGTTGCTCTACCAACACTGACGCCTTCACGAGCCATAAATAGAAATACAACTGACGACCCACCCACAGCAGACGGAGTAATAGCCGATGCAAACTCGATTAGAAAAGTTACCCGCATTGCTCCCCACTTACTCATATATGGATAAGCCAATGTATAATAGCGATGTCCCATTGCCAAATTTTGCACTCCCCAAGCTATTATTGCCAAGCCGATGCTTGTTATGGAACGTCGAGTGAAAACAAATGCCCTAAATGAATCTGCCGTAATATTTTCTTTCATCAAAAAGGCTACTACCAACAAACTGATACCTATGGGTAGTAATATCTGCCATAGAGAGAACCCGGTTTTGTTTTTTTTAGTAATGATATTTGAGTCACCGGTAATAGAAGATTTTAATGACGTTTTGCTCTTTTTCATCTTTTTCGTGCCATAAGATGTTGGTATCTGTCAAAAACCTCTTTGGTGATATCCTCCCACGAGCGAGTTAATGACTCCTTGGCATTAGAAGCTACACTATTTAATAACGGTTTATTTTTTGTTATTTCTGCAATACGTAATGCGTAAGAGTGTTCATCATGTGGAGCCACAAATCCATTAATATCGTTTTTAATGGCAGATGCTGCGGTACTTCCTTCAATTAGCAAAGAGGGTGTATGTAAAGCTGCAGCTTCTCTTATTACCAATCCGGCAGTGTCGTAGAGCGAAGGAAACAAAAATAGATCTGCCGCCGCATAGTATTTTGACAACTCAGTTCTATTTGTGATGTTTCCGATGAAAGAAATATGGTCTTGTTGTTTGTTCGCGATTACCTGTTTTCTAAAATCATCCAATCCATATCCTTCTCCCACAAAAATCATTTTGAAGGGGAAGTCTAAAAGTTTAAGGCTATCCAATAGGAAGGGAATATTTTTTTCAATAATCTGTTGACCGACAAAAAGAAACAACGGAATATCAGGAGAAAGTCCCAAATCACTTCTTTTTTTTGCTCTTAACGTATCAAAATTAGAAATAGATGCGAAGTCATTTCCAACCGGTACAACTTCAATTTTACCTTTATATCCGTAAGATTGTAGAACTTCCTTTACTGCCTCTTGAGAAATCCAAACCTCATCGGCAACATCAAAGACCTCCATTATACGTTTAATCATCAAATCCGCAATTATTGAACTTTTTACCGAACGTATAAAGTCATCCTTGAATTTCGAATGAAAAGACATAACAAAAGGTATATTACGCTTTTTGGCAATATTCATTGCCAAACGTCCCGACGAAAACGGACTGTGACCATGTATTATATCAAAAGGAGTATTGTGTATTTGAGACACGGAAGGAGTTCTAAGATATGGAACACCCCATCGGTATGGTTTTCTATTAGGAACGGGAAACGAAGGGAATCTTAAAACCTGAAATGGCTCGGGAAGTCTCTCGCCGTCTGCAAACGGAGTTACCACACTTACATGGTGACCATTTTTATGTAACCAATAAGCGTAGTTGTAGGTGGTTAGAGCCACCCCATCCATTATAGGTGGAAAGCTATCATTGAAAAGTCCTATCATTTTCCTATATAAACGGTGAGATTTTATTATTTCACCTGGATATGCACAAAGTTAGTAATAATCAGAGAAACTCATTATCTGCGATTCTTTTTTGCGTTATCTTTTGCTCTCTCACGCATCTGTTTTTCCTGCATTTTTTGTGCTTCTTCCAGTCGTGCCATAAATCCGGATTTTTTTCTGGGTTTCTTTTTGTTCTCTTCGAGTTGCAACAACAGCTTCTCTTCGTTTAAGAAAAACTTAAATAGTGAGTTAGACGCAATTGCTATTAATGCAGATAAGAAATAGTAATAATTTAATCCTGCCGGATATGAGTTTAGTACGAAAAACATCATTATCGGCATAAAAATAGTCATATATTTCATTCCCGGCATTTGTGCTTGTCCGGTATCTGCATTTGACATATTGTATTTGGTGTAAAAGATATTTACAACTGTCATTAACAGGCAAAACAGACTTATATGATTGCCTAAAAAACGTGTGATTATGGGAATATTACCACTCCATGAGATGATAGAGTCGTATGTGGACAGGTCGTTTGCCCACAAGAAACTTTGTTGACGCAACTCTATTGCCGAGGGGAAGAAGAAGAAAAATGCGAAAAGGATAGGCATTTGCAATAGCATTGGCAAACAACCGCTCATAGGGTTTGCTCCTGCTCTGTTGTATAACTCCATTGTGGCTTGCTGACGCTTCATCATTGTTTCGGAATCTTTTCCCGGATACTTCTCTTCTATCTCTTTAATTTGTGGACGTAAGACACGTAGTTTTGCCGTCGATTTAAAAGATTTGTAGGTAAGCGGTAATATCAATAGTTTTATCAATAATGTCATTATCAAAATGATAAGTCCCATGTTCCAATTGAAAGACAAGAAAAAGTTGAAAACAGGAATGGAGAAGTATTTATTTACCCAACTCAGCCAATTATAACCCAAATATACAATCTCATGCAAGTCCAGTTTTTCGTTTTCTGCAACTGCGTTTTTGTCATAATTTTTGAGTGTATAGTAGTGATTAGGACCAAAGTAGTAACTGAAGTTTGCATTTAAAACATCTCCTTTAGTATCGACAGAAACCGGAACCATGGCGTCTGCCGAATACTCTTTAATATAGTTTGTATCGTTTAGAAGCTTGGATTTCAGGATGATATTGCTAAACGGCTTTTTTGCAATAACAACCGAGCTGAAAAATTGGTCTTTAAAAGCGAACCATTTTACCGGTTCCGACATCTCTTTTTCGCTGTTTTTTACTTCACTTAGTTTCTCAACATCTTGACCATCGTATTTATAATGTATGCGTGCGTATCTGTTCTCGAACTGACGACCTTTTTCCTGTTGACGTAGTTTTTGTTCCCAATTTAGTTTGAAATTCGACATGTAATTGGGATGTAATCCATTGTTCATTCCAACAACACGGATGTTGAAATCCATCATAAACTCGTTTGCCGGCAATGTATAAATAAAATCGATGTACTGTTCGGGCGAGTTTTCCAAACGCATAATTATTGTGCTGTCGTTATCCGTTTTTATGGGTTTGAAAAAGTGGTCTCGAGTATTTAACGTAACACTGTTTCGGTTGGCTAATTCCAGATTAAAACTTGCCTCTTCATCATTAAATAGATAAAGAGAGTCGTTGTTGTATCTTTTTTCGCCCTTCAACTGAACAGAATGAATACCTCCTCCTTGAGTATTGAGAAGGAGTTTTATTTTTTCGTTCTCTAAAGCAATTAATTTGCTCTCTTGCGATTGTTTTACAGTGTCGGCTTGTGATGTTTCTATATCTGAGGTTGTTTCATTAACAATTGCAGCAGAATCACCGGCAACGACCGGCTTACTTGTAGAGAAAAAATCTACAACACTAGTTTGCTCGCTTAATTGGCTTTTTTGTGAGTCTGTCGCGTTTAGTAGCTGTGCTTCCTTTAATTCCTTTTGCTTGTTTACTATCTCTACAGAGTCTCTCAGACGCTGTTGCTCTTTTAATTGTTCTTTGCTTGGTTTAGTGTAAATTGTATATGCAATAAGAATTCCTGCAATGAGCAGCATTCCGATTATTGTATTTTTATCCATCTGTTTTTATTAAAAATATTGAGGGCGTTCATTTTTTTTGCACACTCTTATAAATTGTTCTGTTTTCTTGTTTTAGTTTCTGTAGCAGCTTTCATAAAGCTCATAAATAAAGGATTTGGCGATATGACAGTGCTGTTGTATTCGGGATGAAACTGTGTTCCCAGATACCATCTTTTTTCGGGCACTTCCACAATTTCAACTAATTCCGCATCCGGATTTACTCCGGCGGCTTTCATGCCCGCAGCTTCAAATTGATTTTTGTATTCGTTGTTAAATTCGTATCTGTGTCTATGTCTTTCCTTTATTTTAAGTTTTCCGTATGCTTCGTGAGCCAATGAGCCTTTTTTCAAGATACATTCGTAGGCGCCCAATCTCATGGTTGCTCCTTTGTTGGTGATATGTTTTTGTTCTTCCATCAAATCTATCACTTTGTGTATGGCTTTCGGGTCCATCTCTGCCGAATTTGCATCTTTCAAACCTAAAACATTTCTAGCGTATTCAATTACCATACATTGCATACCCAGGCAGATGCCTAAAGTAGGTATGTCATTTTCCCTTGCAAATTTCAGAGCTATAAATTTTCCTTCAATTCCTCTTTGTCCGAAGCCCGGTGCTATAACTATACCGTCAGCATCTTTCAATCTGTTTTCGACATTTTCTTCGCTCAATGTTTCGGAGTGACAAATATCTAGTTCTAACTTTCTGTCGTTGTAGATAGCTGCTTGCGATAGAGCTTCGTGTATGGATTTGTATGCATCCGGCAACTCGGCATATTTACCGATTAATTTAATATTAACCGTTTTCTTTGCATTTTTGCATTTTTGTAAAAAAGCTTTCCACGCTTCCAAATTTGCTTTCTGACGCAATGGCATATTCAGCTTTTTCAAAACTACCTCATCCATGCCTTGCTGTTGCATCATTATTGGTACCTCGTAAATGGACGAAACGTCTATTGATTGCATTACACCATCTATTTCGACATTGCAAAATAGTGCAACTTTGCGTAGAACATCGTTGCTTAGTTTTTTTTCTGTTCTAAGTACAAGCATGTCAGGTTGAATACCTAATGATTGTAGCTCTTTTACAGAATGTTGAGTGGGCTTTGTCTTGAATTCGCCGGCAGCTGCAATATATGGCACATAAGTGAGATGTAAACAGAAACAACTTTTTCCCAACTCCCATTTTAGTTGGCGTACACTTTCTAAAAAAGGTGTTGATTCGATATCTCCAACCGTTCCGCCTATTTCTGTAATTACGAAATCGAACTTGTTTTTTATTCCAAGTTGTTTTACGTTTCGTTTTATTTCGTCGGTAATATGCGGAATTACCTGAACAGTTTTGCCAAGATAATCACCTCTGCGTTCTTTTTCTATTACCGTTTGATAGACCCTTCCGGTAGTGATATTGTTTTCGCGAGATGTTTGAATATTTAGAAATCTCTCGTAGTGTCCTAAGTCAAGATCAGCTTCGTGTCCATCTACAGTAACAAAGCACTCTCCGTGTTCATACGGGTTGAGTGTGCCCGGATCTATATTGATATATGGGTCGAATTTTTGGATAGTTACTTTATAGCCTCTGGCTTGTAACAATTTTCCAAGTGATGCTGCGATTATCCCTTTACCTAAAGAAGAAACAACACCTCCGGTAACGAATATATATTTTGTATCAGCCACAATGAATAAATTTTATATTGTTTTCGATTTTTAAAATGACAAAGGTACAAAAAAAACGTACAAAACAGGCTCTTTATTACTGTTTTCTATATTTTGTGTTAATAAAAAATGTTACCTTATGCCTTAATTGAGAATACGGTTTTTATATTTATTTTTGTCTTTTAAAGAAGTAATGAGTATTTCTGTTGGTTACATCATCTGTAAATCCGTCTATTAGAGCCACTAAACAGTATGTTTCTGTTTTGGGATCATATATTAACTCTTTAACTAAGTAGAAATTGTCGATTTCTGATGTATTTTTTACATGAAATCGGGAACCGTTACAAGGAATAATCTTATCTCCAAGCAAGATGTTGTTTTCATCGTAATAAGATATATTTATATTTTGCGAGATACGTTTTTCTATTGCTTGTCCCAAATCATTTAAATCTATATCCGGTTTTTGCGGAAATTTTAGTACAAATCCATTTCTAATATCTGAAATAAAATAAAACTCGTTTGTAATTCCAAACTCTTCTTCAAGAACAAGCATTGTTACTTCTTCTGCTGAGTGTGCCATTTTACGATATTTCAATGATACGTGAACCATTTCGTAAATACTTTGTGGAATAGGACCGAATACGCTTGGACGGGTTACAATAATCTCTTCACCTATGGCAACTATTAAGTCGGCATTGCGACTATTGAGAGCAGGAAATAAAAGATTAAAGTGTTCAATAACTATTCTGCGATTTTTTGAGAGTACGGTATTTACAAAATCCGCAATTTCATACATCTGAGTAAATGCCATTTGAAAACGGACATCAATATGAAATGTGGTGGCACTTTCTATATCTGTATCGTATAGCGAGTTGCGAACTTGCATTATTTTTTTAGGATTAACTATATCGTCATCGTTTGTCAACTGTAATCCGGGAAACATTCCTTTTATAATAGAAGATTTACCTGCTCCCGGATCGCCGATAATTCCGATAAGTTTGTCTGTTGATGTTAAATGCTTTAGAGATATGTGTTCTCCTAGAAACATTAGTTTTTCTTTACTTCTTGGTGCATAATATTGAGCCGAAACCATGTAGTCTTGTGCTAAGTTTCTCATAAATATTTTGTTTTTTTACACTGTTTTATAATTGTACTGTTTTTACTTTTATGAATATCTCGGATATTTTATCTAACGGTTGTCAACGGGGCTTTCTCAAAAGCCTAACATTCGTTTGTTTTTGTCATTGCCTAAGGGCGATTCTGCGAATTCTGAACGAAGCGAATAAGCTATCTTATAAGCTCATGGCTTTTAGCTGTTAGCAGCGAATCCAAATCATAAACAACTCCCTGTCATTTCGAACGAAGTGAGAAATCTATTCTTTGGGCTGTTAGTTTTTGTAGGAAATATTATAAAAATGTCTTAAGACTTGGCTCTTGTGTCTTGTATCTAAAAAAACAGATACCTCATTCCGCTAAAGCTCCATTCAGTATGACAATATAGTGATGTGCTTTACTTTTGATACTGCTGCAATTGATTTTAGGCAGAGATTTCGACAGTCATATTTACTTTTTATTTTCGTTTTCTTGACTTATCTATCCTAAGAAAAATAAAAAGTAAAATGGTAAACCCCCACAAAGAAGAACCTCCATAACTAAAAAACGGTAACGGAATACCAATTACCGGCATTATTCCGATAACCATTCCGATATTAACCATAAAGTGAAATAGGAAAATACTAACAACACTATATCCGTAAATTCTGCCAAACGCCGAAGTTTGTCGTTCTGCCAAAGTTAATAGGCGTAATATAAAAACAGCAAACAATACAATTATTAACACCGAACCAAGGAATCCCCATTCTTCGCCTATTGTGCAGAAAATAAAATCGGTATCTTGTTCGGGTACATATTTTAATTTTGTTTGCGTACCGTTTAAAAAGCCTTTACCTATTAATCCGCCGGAGCCGATTGCTATTTTTGATTGTCCAACGTGATAACCCGAACCCAACAAATCTTGCTCCATACCCAGTGTTACTTTTATTCGCATCTGTTGGTGTGGTTGCAATATATCGTTAAAAACATACTCTAAAGACTCTACAAAGGCAACCGAACCAAACAAGAACATAAGTATCAGCAAATATTTTTTACGTCTGTATCGGAGTTGCATATAAATCAGATATAGTGTGGTAGCTACAAGTGATATTAGTGCAACCCAGCCGTATGATAAATCAGCTTTAAAAAAAGATAAGATAAAGTTTAAAAGAAATGGCACTGCTCCTATGATAAAATAGATATATGCAACCATTTTTCTTTTTACATAGTACCAAATCATACCTGTAGCGAATACAATCATCAGTATTGTGGCAATAAGTTCACCTAATGAAATTGGGGGAATTGGTGTATCGGAAAACTTTATTCCTACAATAAATAAAGTTATCGCCGCTGCACCTATAAAAAGTACTCCTCCGGGCAATCCTTCTCGATAGAGAACTAAAACCAGACTCAGATAAACAAGAGCTGTACCTGTTTCACTTTGCATAATCACTAATAGAAGCGGTACTAAAATTATCGATGAAACGATAATTAAACTTTTCCTGTTCATTAGTGTAAAACCGTAAGTATTAAAGGTTTTAGCCAACATTAGGGCGATAACAAACTTCATGAATTCTGCCGGTTGCAATCGTACAGGACCTATAACCAACCATGAGTGAGATCCTTTTATGTCGGGAGCTATAATAAGTGTAACCACCAGCAAAAATAGACCTATGACATAAAAAAGCAGAGCATAAGTTTCGTAAAATGCGACGTCTATTTTTATCAATGCAAATGCAAGCAGCAACGAAGTGCCGATCCAAATCAACTGCATACCGGCTCTACCTGAGAGGTCGAACAGGCTTACAGCGTTTTCCAAATCGAAACTTGCCGCGTAAATATTGAGCCAGCCCAATACGATAAATAGTAGATACAGTATTGATATTACCCTGTCAACGCTACCTTTTTCATTTATATTTTCGATATTGTTACTCATTTTGGGGCGGATTGCTGACTATGTTACTGTTTGTTTTCAGTGCACCTTTTCTATATACGTAGGGTAGGATAGTGGTGTTGACTATCCTTTTTTCTATATATAAGTCTTGTTCGGGAATCTCTCCTTTAAAATATTTATGCATCATCAATCGTGCAATGGGTACGGCATTACTCGCTCCGAATCGTCCGTTTTCAACTATAACCGCAATGGCAACTTTAGGGTTGTCTCGCGGCGCAAAACCCATAAATAGCGAGTGGTCGTCGCCGTGTGGATTTTCGGCAGTTCCTGTTTTTCCGCATACTATCAAGTCGGGTGCAAGATTTATCCCTCTGCAAGTTCCGTGTGTAACCGCATCAGCCATTCCTGCTACAGTTACTTCAAAATGTTCTCTCTTAATATTTGATTCGCGGCGATTTGTAAACAATGTATCCAAAGGCATTCCTTTTCTCTCTTTTACAACATGAGGTGTGAAAAAGTATCCTCTATTTGCTATTATTGTAGCCAAATTTGCTATTTGTAATGGTGTTGCAAGTATTTCACCCTGACCTATTGCTATGGAGATAATATTATGAGCATTCCATTTTTCGGTTTTTAAGGATTTTGAGTAAAATTTACTGTTTGGTATAAATCCTCTTTTTTCGGATGGCAAATCTACTCCCAAACGGTATCCAAAACCGAGGTCTATCATGTGTTCTTTCCAAACCTCAAATGCATCGCTTGTAGATGAGTATTTACTCCTGTTGTTAAGCATTCCGTTTAATCCGTAACAGAAAAACGAGTTACACGATGTAGCCAAAGCATATTGTAAAGCCAATGGAGAGGCATGTCCGTGACATTTGGGTCGTCCACCTAATGGTGGATAGCCTCCATAGCAACTGTATCGAGTTTCGGGCGTTATAATTCCCTCTTGCAGAAAAATAAGTCCTTGTGTAGGTTTAAATGTAGAGCCGGGCGGATACAGTCCTGATACAGTTCTGTTAATTAGAGGTTTGTATGGGTTTTGTTCTAACTCTAAGTAGTTTTTGCTAAAGTCTTTGCCTGTCAGAAGGTTAGGGTCGTAACTTGGTGCTGCAACCATACATAGTATTTCTCCGGTCTCCGGCTCTATCATGACAATAGAGCCTATTTTATTTTGCATCAGATATTCGCCGTAGGCTTGTAAATCAATATCTATCGACAGTTTTAGGTCTCTTCCCGAAACGGGTAATCTGTCATATTCTCCGTTTTTATATTTTCCCTGTACGCGTCCATGCGCATCACGCAACAATATTTCTACTCCCTTTTCTCCTCGCAAATCCTCTTCGTGCGATAACTCTATTCCTGATTTTCCCACATAATCACCTCTTGTATAATATGGGTCGTTATCCATCTTGTTTTTATCTACTTCGGCAATATATCCGAGAATTAAGCCCATATTGCTTCCCGTATATTGTCTTTCTGTTCTGTTTTGAATATATATGCCGGGAAATTTATAGAGCTTTTCTTGCAATAAGGCATACTCTTGCACATCTAATTGCGACATGAAAAGTTGTGGCGTGTATGATGAGTAGCCCGGATTTTTTCGCTTGTCGCGCATATCATCATTCAATTTTTTGAATGTGATATTGTCTATATGTAGAGTGTTGCAAAAATCTGTAGTGTCAAACTCTTTCATCTCACGCACAACCATCATTACATCGTAAGTGGGTTGATTGTAAACAAGAAGCTTGCCGTTGCGGTCGTATATTGAACCTCGGGAAGGGTAGAGAGTCTTTTTGAAAAATGCGTTACTGTCGGCAAAGTCCCGATATTCGGTTTTTAGTATTTGAAGGTTAAATAGTTGCATAAAATATACAACTATTATCGCCACTACAATAGCAACGATAACATATTTTCTTTTTGAATATTCCCTGTTATTATTGTACACTTTTTTTGCCTTTATAGAGTAATCCGTCTATTGCAAAAATCAGAAAAAGGGTCAATAGTAACGATGAGCCTAATCGAATAACAGTGTTTAGCAAATTAAACAGAGTGAACGACTCGATAAAAAACAACAAGGTTTGATGCAAAAAAACGGTAGCTATTGTGAATTTAATAAACATTGATGCGCCCGTATAAAGTCCGGGAATCAGCACTTGAAACTCATCTTTAGAGTAAAACAGATTCAGAATTGTTTTTCTAAATGCAGCAACTATGCATGTGGCTGTGGCATTTATTCCGGGTGTATTTAAAAAAATATCAATAATAAATCCCATTAAAAAACCCACTGTAATAACATAATACAGATTTCTATCCGGCGGGAGTTTAATCAGAAAATATATATACAGAACAGGTATGGCTACACCAAAAACAGTGATACGGTTTAGCAATAATACTTGCAACAGTATCAATATCGTGAACATAAACAGTTCGGTGAAAATTTGTATAGCCTTCATAAATTAATTTATCGATTCTTCAAGTTCTTTTTTCTCTTCAAAAAAAACATCTTCAATTATCAACACATGTTGCAGTGAGTGAAAATCTGTAGCTAAATGTACGTCTAATGTATTGAATTTATCGTCTTTCGATTTGCCCGGTTTTTTCACGTAACCTATAATAATATCTTTTGGGAAAATACTTGAAAAACTTGTTACTACCGTATCGCCTGGCTCAAACGGTTGATGTTTGGGCAACTCGTTTAATTGCGCTATTTGAACATTGTTACCGTCCCAAGACATTGAACCGGTATTGTCAGAATTATACAACTTGGCACTCATTCTGAATTTCGGGTTTATAACCGGTATTACCACACTTGCATTTCGAGATGCTTTTAATACCACTCCTACTATGCCTTTTTGAGAAATTACACCCATATCGGCTTTCACTCCGTGCCGTGTGCCTCTGTTTAGAGTTATAAAATTATTTGCTCCGGAAAAGCTGATATTTATTACCTCTGCCGGAATAAAATTGAATTGCGAATGATAGGTTGAGTCTGTTGCAAAAATATCCAACGATGCAGAATCTGTTTTTAATTCCATGTATCGTTGTTTTAAATTGAGAAGTTCTTTTTCCAAACGGGCACAATTTTCCAGCAACTCTTTGTTGTTTTTCTGTAAATAGAAAAATTTATTGACTCTGTTGGAAGTATTGTAGAACCATGCCGAAACCTTGTTAGATGAAGTTAGATAGACACTTCTCTGATATGAATTATGCGAAAACACGAGATAGAAGCCGAAAACAATCAAAAAAATTGCCAACAGCCACGAACTATTTCGAATTATAAAATTGAAAAGATTTCGCATACAATAGACAACCGCAAATGTATCAAAAGGTTATTACTGAATTTTCTTGTCATTGTCTGAGGGCGATTCTTCGAATTCTGAACGTAGTGAGAAATCTTACTATTTACGATTTTAGATTTCGGATTTTCGATTTATAAGTAGCCGCTAAATTTTAATTGGCGTTACTTAAACAATTAAGAGTCTTGCGCCTTGATTCTAAAAATAGATTCTTCATTCCGCTAAAAACTCCATTTCAGTATGACAATACAGTAGAGTCTTTTACTTTTGATACATCTACAGTTTTATATATAATTATCTCATCAGGAAACTAAACTTGTCGATATTGCGTAGAGCTATTCCGGTTCCTTTTGCAACAACTCGTAATGGGTCTTCTACTACTTTAAAAGGTATTCCTATTTTTTCTGTAAGTCTTTTGTCCAAGCCTCTTAGAAGTGCGCCTCCTCCGGTCAGATAGATTCCGTTTCTTACAATATCGGCATAAAGTTCGGGTGGTGTCTGTTCCAATGCACTCAACACGGCCGAATCCATTTTAGATATTGATTTCTCGAGACAGTGAGCTATCTCCTGGTAAGATACAGGTACATCCATCGGCAGAGATGTCATTCTGTTTGGACCGTGTACCACAAAATCTTCGGGAGGATCTTGTAGTTCTGTAAGTACGGAACCGATATTAATTTTAATCTGTTCGGCTGTACGTTCACCAACTTTCATGTTGTGTTGACGCCCCATGTAGTCCATAATATCTTCCGTGAGGTCGTCACCTGCAATTTTAATAGATTTGTTCGAAACTATTCCCCCTAAAGAGATAACGGCAATTTCCGTGGTACCTCCACCTATGTCAACTATCATGTTTCCTTCCGGTGCTTCCACGTCTATACCGATACCCAAAGCTGCAGCCATTGGTTCAAAAATCATATATACGTCTCTTCCGCCTGCATGCTCGGCAGAGTCGCGTACGGCACGTATCTCCACCTCGGTACTTCCCGATGGAATACAGACAACCACGCGAAGCGACGGTGCGAAAAGTCCGCCTCTGCTTTTTGTTGCCATTTTTATCATTCCGCGAATCATCTGTTCGGCAGCGTTAAAATCGGCAATAACACCATCTCTCAATGGTCTTACGGTTTGGATATTTTCATGAGTTTTACCGTGCATTTGTCTTGCTTTATCTCCTAAAGCAATCATCTTATCTGTTTTGCGATCCAACGCTACAATCGATGGTTCGTCAAGTAAGATTTTTCCTGAGTTGTTTACAATTATAGAGTTGGCGGTTCCCAGGTCCATCGCCAATTCTTGTGTAAAAGAAAATAATCCCATATTATTAGCATTTAGCCGTTGGTTGTAAACCTTTGGCTTAATTTATGATTTTATTATTAATGTTACTTTTTATTTGTTATAACCGTTGAATTATCAATGTTTAAAATGTCTTACTCCGGTTGTAACCATAGCCATATTGTTTTTGTCGCAATACTCTATC
This sequence comes from Bacteroidota bacterium, assembly GCA_041846575.1. Classification (GTDB taxonomy): domain Bacteria; phylum Bacteroidota; class Bacteroidia; order Bacteroidales; family Dysgonomonadaceae; genus JBGZFC01. The sequence goes on along the minus strand of JBGZFC010000005.1, from coordinate 6,043 downwards.
GATTCGGAATCTTTTATAGAGCCACCGGGTTGAATTACCGCGGTTACTCCGGCTTTGTCTGCAATCTCTACACAATCGGGGAAAGGAAAGAAAGCATCTGAAGCCATAACTGCTCCATTCAGATCGAAATTGAATGATGTTGCTTTTTCAATTGCCTGCTTCAAGGCATCAACACGTGATGTTTGTCCTGTTCCGCTCGCGATAAGCTGTTTGTTTTTTGCCAATACGATGGCGTTCGATTTGGTGTGTTTTACCAAAATATTGGCAAACAAAAGGTCTTCAGTCTCTTTATCGGTAGGTGTCTTTTGCGTTACAACGGTCAACTGTTCTGCTGTTTGCTTAAGGGTGTCATACTCTTGTGTTAACATACCGTTTAGTACAGAGCGATACGATATTTGTTGTTTGTCTTTTTTCTCGGTTTTCTGTTTCAGAATAATTCGGTTTTTCTTCTGAACCAAAACCTCTAATGCTTCATCCGTGAAACTTGGTGCTATAAGAACTTCAAAAAATATCTCATTTATTGCTTTGGCAGCTTCTTCATTTACCTCACGATTTGTTATTACAATTCCGCCGAATGCCGAAATAGGGTCTGCTGCCAATGCAGCATCCCAAGATTCTTTCACCGTTTCACGACAAGCCATACCGCAAGCGTTATTATGTTTTAGTATGGCAAGAGCTGTTTCGTCGAAATCTGAGATTAGCGATATTGCCGCATCTATATCTAACAGGTTGTTATAAGATATCTCCTTTCCGTGAAGTTGGTCAAACGAATCTCTCAGATTGCCGTAGAAAACTCCTTTTTGATGTGGATTTTCACCGTATCGTAACTCTTTAGCTTCATCAAAGCATATACGTAATATCGGATTAGCAGTATCTTTATTGAAAAAGTTGAATATAGCAGCATCATATCCCGACGATACGGCAAAAGCGTCTGTAGCAAAAGTGCGACGGTCTTCAAGAGTTGTTATTCCATCTTTTTGTTGCAACAGTTGCAGTAGAGGAGCATATTGTTTTTTAGATGCAACGATTAATACATCATGATAATTTTTTGCTGCTCCACGAATTAGAGAAATTCCACCAATATCGATTTTTTCAATAATCTCTTCTTCTGTTGCTCCTGACTGTACTGTCTCTTGAAATGGATATAAATCAACAATAACCAAATCAATAGACGGCATATTGTATGATCTTACAACTTTCTTATCCGATTCGTCATCTCTACGATAGAGAATACCTCCGAAAATTACGGGATGCAAAGTTTTTACTCTGCCTCCTAAAATAGACGGGTATCCTGTTATATTTTCTACAGCCTCGCATTCATAACCAAGAGATTCGATAAACTCTTGAGTTCCTCCCGTAGATATAAATTTTACATCCTGTTTATCAAGAGTTTTAAGAATTTCCTCCAAACCGTCTTTATGAAAAACAGAAATAAGTGCAGTTTTTATTTTTCGAGTCATTTACTCTTTTTTTTTATTTTATTACACAAAGATATAAAATCTATGTGTCATTCGATATTTATTGATGTTTTTTATTTCAAATTTCGATGATTTTTATTTCATCTTTTCTCTGAAAAAACCTTATTACAATTCGATTCCGTTTTTCTTTAACAGAGCATCAATTCCCGGCTCTTGTCCTCTGAATCGTTTGTAAAGTTCCATCGGTTCTTCAGTATTCCCTTTCTCAAGAATATTTACTCTGAAAGAGTTGGCTGTTTTTTTATCAAAAATGCCATTTTGTTTGAATAGAGAAAAAGCGTCGGCATCCATAACTTCTGCCCATTTGTAGCTGTAATATCCGGCTGCATATCCGCCCGAGAAAATATGTGCAAACTGAGAAGACATACTTGTATTATCAACAACCGGCAAAATTTGTACTCTGTCCATAGCTTTTCTCTCGAAATCTAAAATATTGCTGTCAAACGGTTTGTCGATAGAGTGCCATGCCATATCCAAGTATCCGAAAGATAGTTGTCTAAGAGTAGCATATCCGGTGTTGTAGTTAGAAGCATCGATGATTTTTTGTAACAAGTCGGCAGGCATCTTTTCTCCTGTTTGGTAATGAGTCGCAAATCTGTCTAAAAACTCTTTTTCTATTAACCAGTTTTCCATGATTTGTGAAGGTAACTCCACGAAGTCACGATATACGCTTGTGCCCGAAAGTGAGCGATATGTGCTTTTGGCAAGCATTCCGTGTAGTGCGTGTCCAAATTCGTGCAAGAATGTTTCTACTTCATCAAAAGTAAGCAATGCCGGTTTTGTGTCGGTAGGTCTTGTAAAGTTCATTACAATAGATACATGCGGGCGATTGTCCACACCATCTTTAATGAATTGGCTTTTATATGAAGTCATCCAAGCTCCGGGACGTTTGCCTGCACGTGGATGGAAATCGGTATAAAGTACAGATAGGAATTTTCCGTTTTCATCTAAAACATCGTAAGCAACTACTTCAGAATGATAAACGGGAATGTTCGGGTTTTCCACAAATGTAATGCCGTATAAATCTGTCGCTAAATTGAAAATACCCTTTTTTACGTTTTCCAACTCAAAGTATGGACGAGTCATTTCATCATTCAAGTTGAAACGTTCATCTTTTAGTTTATCAGAATAATAGCTCCAATCCCAAGGTTTAATTTCAACTGGTTTTTTCTCCATTTTCGAAGCAAATTTCGTTACATCTGCCAACTCTTGTTTTGCTATAGGTGTAAATGCCGTTGCAAGTTTATCGAGTAGTCCGAAAACTGCTTTGTCGGTTTTAGCCATTCTTTTTCTCAGAATATATTCAGAATAGCTTTTATATCCTAATAGATTGGCAATTTGCAATCTTAAATTGGCAATTTGTTTTACATTTTCCAAGTTGTCAAAATTACCGCCGATACATTTTGTGTTGTATGCTAAATATAGCTTTTCACGTAAATCTCTACGGCTTGAATATTTCATAAAGCCGAAATAGCTTGGTGCTGAAAGGTCAATTATCCAACCTTCTTTCTGTTTTGCTTTGGCTTTGGCTGCTGCCGCATCAATTTCGCTGTCGGGCAATCCTGCCAAATCAGCTTTGCTTGTCAAAAGTATTTCGAAACTGTTGGTTGCTCGCAAATTGTTTTGTCCGAAGTCTAACGTAGCTTTGCTGAGTTTCATCGACAGGTCGCGATATATCTCTTTGTCGGCTGCAGAAAGCGTAGCTCCGCTATCTTCAAAACCTTTATAATAATCTTCAACCAAACGAATCTGTTCCGGACTTAGTCCTGATGAGAGACGAGCCATATATACCGTTTTTACTCTTTCGAAAAGTTTCTCATTCAGATTAATATTGTTGCCGTGTTCTGAAAGTTTTGGACTTACAATTGTTGAAATATTCATCATTTCGTCGTTACTTTCGGCACTATTCAGGTTGAAAAAAACCGCACTTACACGTGAAAGCATTTCTCCTGCGTTTTCTAAGGCATCTATCGTATTTGAGAATGTTGCAGGTTGCGGATTTGATGTGATTTCATCTATCTCACGTTGATGTTCAACTATTGCTTTTTCAAAAGCAGGAACGTAATGTTCGTTTTTGATTTTATCGAACGGTGCTGTTCCGTAAGGCGTGTCAAAAGGTTTGAAAAAAGGATTTTCATCTGCTTTAACGACATTCATCATAACTGTCATAACTAATAATGATAGGATTATTTTTCTCATAATAAATTTTTGTAATTATTTATATTGCTGTTATTAAATCTTGAAAATATTATCTGTTGGGTTGTTGATTTCGATTTTTCCAAATTAAATGCAAAGTTAGAAAAAAATATCAGATAGAGAATTTGCATCAATAGAAATAGGTGAGTTTTAAGCATTAATAACGTGAGTTTAGTATAAAAAAACGGGTAATTTTTTCGATAAATCTTCTTTATGACAATAGTTTGTTAGACTTTTATTTAGATAACTTGTAATCAAACAATTATGGAATGTTTTAAAATGAGGTATATTTATTTGAATTTCAGCTATTTGCGGTATGCATTCTAAAAAATACCGAACTGTTGTTATGGAAAATAAAAGGTAATTTTTAAAATTTTTTTTGTGTTTCAACGTTTTTATCTAAATTAGAAAACGATAATACTTTTAAATCAAAACACGATATGGCAACAACTAAATCAAAACCTAAAACAAATAGTACTACAACTTCCAAAACGACCAAAACTATTATAGGTCACAAGAAAAACTTTATTCTCGACACTAATGTGATTTTGCATGACTATAAATGCATCGAAAATTTTGAAGAGAATGATATTTTTCTGCCGTTTGTTGTTCTCGAAGAGTTAGATAAATTTAAAAAAGGTAACGATCAGATAAATTTTAATGCTCGTGCTTTTGTGCGGGAACTCGATTTAATTACCGATGAAAATCTGTTTACCGACGGGGCCGATTTGGGGTTGGGACGTGGTAAGTTATATATAGTAAACAGTTCTTACGACCACGAAAAGATAAAAGAAGCATTTCCCGAACGTTCCTCTGATAACCGGATACTATCTGTTGTTTTGGAAATATCGGAAAAAGATCCTAAAACAAAAACGATACTTGTTTCAAAGGATATAAATCTTAGGATGAAAGCCCGTTCGTTAGGAATCCTGGCTGAAGATTATATAAACGATAAGGTAGTTGATATTAACATTTTTGACAGGGGTGAGATAATTTTTGAAGGAATTGCCCCCGATTTGATAGACAAAATTTATGCTCAACCTGCGGGAGTCGATTTCGAAGAGTTTTCGTTTGAAACACAAATCGAACCAAATCAATGCTTTATTTTGAAAAGCGAACGAAATAGTGTTTTGGTTCGATACAATCCATTTACGCGAAACATACATAAGATAGAAAAAGAGAATAATTTTGGTATTCAGCCACGTAATGCCGAACAATCTTTTGCTTTTGAAGTGCTAAATGACCCCGAAATTAAATTGGTGGGTATTACCGGAAAAGCCGGAACAGGAAAAACCTTGTTAGCTTTGGCATCGGCATTGAAACAACATAAGATTTATTCGCAAATATTGTTGGCTCGTCCCATAGTATCGCTGTCGAATAAAGATTTAGGATTCTTGCCCGGCGATGAAAAACAAAAAATTGAACCATACATGCAACCTTTGTATGACAATCTTAATGTAATCAAGTCGCAATTGGGAAATAATAGTGCCGATATGCGAGCATTGGACGAGATGCAAAAATCGGGACAGTTGCAAATAGAAGCTCTTGCTTTTATTCGCGGTAGAAGTCTTTCTGAAACTTTTTGTATTGTTGATGAGGCACAAAACCTGACACCACATGAAATAAAAACAATTATCACTCGTGCCGGAGAAAATACGAAAATGGTCTTTACCGGCGATTTGCAACAGATTGATTCACCATATCTTGACTCGCAATCAAACGGATTGGCATATATGATTGATAAAATGCGAGGACAAGAGGTTTTTGCACATGTAAATTTGGTAAAAGGGGAAAGAAGTAAATTGTCTGAATTGGCAAGTAATTTAATGTAATTAAATAGACAAAAGAGCCAAGACACAAGACGAAAGATTTTTTATTTACTATTTATTTGAGATGCGGGTTACGTGTTACAGGGTTCCTGGTATTGTATAATTGTCTAAGAACAATTTTTCGAATTCTGAACGACGCGAAGAATCTATCTTATAAGCTCTTAGCCGTTGGATGTTGGCGATTGGCTTTTGGCAACGCACCCAAATCATAAACAGCTCCCTATCATTTCGAACGCAGTGAGAAATATATCCTTTGGGCTATTAGCTGTTGGCTTTTGCAGTAAATATTATAAAAACGTCTTAAGTCTTGGCTCTTGTGTATTGCATCTAAAAAAAACAGATACTTCATTCCGCTAAAAGCTCCATTCAGTATGACAACACAGTGATGTGCTTTACTTTTGATACTGCTGCTTTTTTATAAAGGGGACTTCTAAAAACTCATTATTTTTCTCAACCTGTTATTTCAGCTCTTATTTTAGAGCTAACCATTTGATTGTTGTTAGATTTTTATTATCCCATTGTTTATGTTGTTTTTTATAT
>JBGZFC010000004.1:0-40530 GCA_041846575.1 Bacteroidota bacterium | reverse complement strand
GTATAACAAAATGGATATTAAGCAAGTACAATATGAGTTAAACAAAAGACCAAGAAAAAAATTAAATTTTGATAACCCGAAAAAAATATTTTTTGCATCTTTGCCAAACAATGTTGCATTTAATACTTGAATCTACGTTTTATTTTAGCTACTGTCGAAAAGAAAAATGAAAAATTTAAAATGTATAGAAGCGTTTTTGAGCAATTAAATGGTTAAAAAATATTAAATTATTTAAAAAACTGAGTTTTAAATGCAGCGTTTTATTTCAAAATTCATCTATACAGTGTGAGCGGTAATAATGAAAGAATCTCAATTAATAACGGCATGTAAGAAGCAGAATCGTAGTGCGCAAAAAGAGTTGTATGAACTTTATGCGCCCAAGATGATGGCTATCTGTGTACGTTATTGTGCCGATAGAGATACCGCCAATGATCTTTTGCACGATGGATTTGTAAAGGTTTTCACGCATATAGAAAAATTTGAAGGAAAAGGTTCTTTTGAAGGATGGATGCGCAGAATTTTTGTTAATATTTGTGTCGAAAATTATCGGAAAGATAAGCAGAAATATACTATTTTCGATGCCGCTGCTGATGTGGAAACTCTTGAAATAGAAAAAGAGTCGGATGAAGACGATTTCCAGATAAAAAATATTAGTCGTGAAGAGATATTACAATTAATAAAGGAGCTACCCGACGGATATAGAACGGTTTTCAACTTAATCATATTCGAAAATATGTCGCATAAAGATATATCCATGATGTTGGGAATTACAGAGAATGCCTCTCGCTCACAGTATTACAGAGCAAAAGTTTCTTTACAAAATAAGGTTCAAGAGTTAATTAACAGAAATAATATTTAGAGAGTTAATGAAAGAAAGCGATAATATAAAAGAGAGTCTGCAATCCATATTTCAAGACTTTGAAGTTTCGCCGGCTGAAAATGCTTGGGAGCGAATTGAGATGACGCTCGAGCAAAACAGGAAAATAGTGGTGTTGAGACGTCGCTACATTTCTGTTGCTGTTGCCGCTATCGCTTTATTATTGGCAGGCAGTTTGTTGTTATTGCAAACGCCACAAGATATTAACAATAATATGGCTCAAACATCTAAAGAATTTTTTGATGAAGGCAATGATGGCATTGAGAAAGAATATATTGAAAACAGTACAAAAAATGATAGAAATTCTCAATATGTTCAACAAAAACTTTTTGCAGGAATATCTAAAAAATCTAATAATTATAGGAAAAATCAACAACCATCTTCTTCTTATATACAATCTGAAAACATATTAGATGAGTTTATTAATAAAAAAGATACTCATGCGACGAATGTTCAAGAAAAGTATTCAGCCAAAAACGAGACGGAGCAAAAACAGATAACACCTGCCGAAGCGGAAAGACGTATGCAAGAATTTGTTGCAATGGCAGAAAAAGGTTTAATCCTTGATGAATTAACAAAAAATAGCGACAAACCCGTATTGTTGGCATTAAGCGCAAGAGGAGCACTAACACCATTTCAAAAAACAGTGAATACACCCATGACATTACGTAACATACAGTATAACCGGCCAAATTACATGGCAAATAGTGTGCCTGGATCGCCTGTACAGCCGTTAAAAAATATTGCAGAAATGGAGCATCTTTTGCCTTTGTCGTTTGGACTTACCTTTTCAAAAAATATAATTGACAGACTTTCAATAGAAACCGGCTTGGTTTACACCTACTTGTTTTCTAAAGCAAAAAACAGAAATGACCTTTACAACAATGTTGAAACACAACATTTTCATTATTTTGGAATACCGTTACAGCTTAATTATGATGTCTTCAATTTAAATAAAATGAATATTTATGTTTCGCTTGGAGGTATGGTTGAAAAGGACTTTAGAGGAGAATTTCGTTCAATAGAAAATAACAATGAAAGTGGAGACGCAAACTATTATGTTACCACAAAAATAGAACAAAAAAGACCTCAATATTCTATGAATGTAGGTTTGGGAGTATCTTATCCGATAATTGATAAATTTAATCTTTATGGGAAAATAGGCGGTTCTTATTATTTTAATGCCAATAATTATTATAAAACAATATATTCGGATAAAAAAACTGTTTTAGATATAAGTTTTGGAGTCAGATATAATATAGATATAAATAATTAATAAAACGAAAACTTATGAAAAAAAATGTTTTACTACTTACAATTATGCTTTTAGGATTAGCATTTAGTTCCTGCATAAAAATGGGGGACGAGAAATTTTATGGCGAAAATGACTTTGCTTATATAACAACAAATCCTGAAGGTGTGCAAATTGCACGCATTTACAACAGGAATATAGGCGGATTCTTTGCAATAACTTCAGATGAAATTCAGAATAATTTGCAATTGGGTGAATGTTATATCCTTTCTTACTTCTGGGAAACCAAAATGGGCTTCATAGAAGGAGGTGATATTACTGTTTATGATGCAGAGTTGACAAATATTTCCGGGAAAATTGATAAGTCATCATTGACAGTATGCGAGGAAATTCCTGCAGTTCATGAAGATTCCGTTTTTTTTAAAATGCGTCCGGCTGCAGATTATGATGCAGCTAATGCTTTTTTTGATGATAATTGGATTATAGAGTACACTTTTAAAGGAAAGAAAAAAGCGTCGGCAAAATTAGATTTTTATATGTTGGAGCCACAACCTGTTGAAGATGAGTATGTGATTGATGTAATAATGACTAAAACTGCTGAGGGTGAGGGTGAGAGTATTATAGATATTACAGATTATGTTGCAGTTAATTTACGCTATATAAGAGACCTTTATCCTTCAACCGGTTCAAATTCAGACCTTAAAAATCTTAAAATAAAGTTTAGATATTATGACTCGGGTCTAAAGCAATTGTACACAACACCTGCATTTACAATGGTAGTGTACTCTAATTGATGTTAAAACATTCTGTTTCTGAAATATAACCACAAAAAATCACGCACCCAAAATTGAGTGCGTGATTTATATATACGCTTATGTAATTGTCTATTTGCAGATTCTTACAAATTTTCCTTTGCGATCAAAATGAAGACACACTCCATTGTCCAGTTTCAATTTCTGTATTATTCCGTATCGTTCCCATTCTGTAATTTTACTCGAAGCATAGTGTTTAGATATGTAAATCATAACTTTTTCTGAGATAACACTATTTGGCAAACCGGAATCACATTCAATTTTTCTTATGCGTTTACCTTTGTCAAATTCCAGCTTTACATCACCTTCAAGCTCAACGTTATATTTTACCTTTTTGTAGTTGAGCCTTCCAAATTCAACATCTTTCACGACCACAAGAATTTGTTGTGTAGGAAAATGTTTGGCAACATATTTTTTTATAACCTTTGGTATTTGCTCTTCTAAAAGAGGTAAATCTTCTCCTGCAAAAATAGGTAAAGCTAACAGAGAAACCAGTAACAGGCTTATTCCTATCGTTTTAAATTTCATTTTTTCTATTATTAATTAAAACCCCAACTATATTTTTATCCAAAGATACGATAATAGTTTTAAAAATATGAAATGATTTCTGTTTTATCATAAAAAATATTGCCAATCAACCTTAGGAGGGTGTGTATAGATCGTGTTCGTTGGCTGCTGACTTTAATTTATATACCTATTTATTCACAAGAATAAAGATGCTGCTTTCTCTTATAATTCATTAATTTGATCTTGATTTTAGGAAAGATTTACAACGTCAAGAAAAATAGCGAACCTACAGCAATTACCATCCACAACAATATGCCGAGAGCAAAACTTCGCGAACCCGATTTTCTGATTTCGCTAACGGTAATATTAGAACCGATAAGAAATAGAGCCACTACCATACCGCGATGACCGAGCCAATTGAAATGGTCGTAACTGCTTTGCATAGACGGGAATATATTGGCGAAAATAATGACTAACACGAAAAATAAGATAAACCACGGAATTTTGATTGATTTTTTGTCGTCCGATTTATTTACAAAAGCAATTATCAGCGATAGCGGAATAATCCATAATGCACGTATAAGTTTTACCGTGGCGGCTACTTGCAGAGCTTTTTCACCGTAAATAGCTCCGGCACCAACTACCGAGCTTGTGTCGTGAATGGCTATGGCAGCCCAATTGCCAAACGTCTCCTGACTTAGTCCTAATCTGTGTCCAATAATGGGAAATATGAATAGTGCTACGGCATTAAGCACGAAAACCACAATCAGAGCGAATGATATTTGATAGTTTTTGCTGTTAATAATTGGAGCAACGGCAGCAATGGCACTTCCACCACAAATAGCTGTGCCCGATGCAATCAGTAGTGATGTGTTTTTCTCTACTTTTAATAGTTTTCCAAGAGCAATGCCTAAAAACATTACAACGGTTACAGAGATAATAGTCTCTATAAATCCTGTTTTCGATGATACAATTACATCGCTCAGGCTCATGCCAAATCCCATTAAAACAATGGATGCTTGCAAAGTTTTTGATGTGTATTTGTGCAAACTGTCGTGCTTAATACCGATAAATGAAAATACCAAGCCAATCAATAACGCTATGGCAGGCGAAATAAACGGCATAAAACAGAGTGCTATGACAATGGAATAGAACCATTGGCTACTTCTTATGGTCTCCATTAAGTTCGAGGGATTTTTACTTTTCATATAATACTTTTTTTTTCTTGCAAATGTACCTTTTTTTTGAATAACAGGCACAAATATATATCTATTATCAAGGATAACCGTAAGTTATACTGAAGAAGAATGTTTTCAAAAATTTCTATTTGTCTGCTTTTGTGCACTTGTTTGTAGGTTATACAGGATTTTCTGAATTTTGAAAATTTTATTACGTTGGGGTTAGTAAATATTTATATAATTGCCGTCAGATAAAATAATACTATCACGACAACAATGATATTCTTTATCAGATAGTAATAAAAAATGTATTTTCTTTGATATTCAAAATAATTAAATTAAATTTACAGGCATTAATCTAAATTAAAATAAAAAACAATGAAAAAGACTTTACTAATCTTCGTGACAATAAGTTTATTGTCTGTTGATATCGCAACCGCACAAGAAATTAATGACCAACCATGGAATATGAACGAAGCTGCACTGCTCGACGGGAAGACCATCATCAAAGCCAACACGCTGGGGTGGATTACACGCAACTTCGGATTTTATGGCGAACGTGTTATTAACAAAAACATTAGCGCTGTATTGGGAATAAACTTTATGCCTAAGGGTAGTATTCCTTTTATTGGAATATTTACTGAAGAGAAAATTGTAAAAGATATACAGGTTAACTCTTTTGCTTTTACGCCTGAAATTCGCTTTTACTTAAGTAATTCGGGATATGGAAGAGGTTTTTATATAGGTCAGTATTACAAATATGAACGTTTTAATACTTACAAACTAACTACTGAATATCAAAGCGATAACTACAACTATCAAAATATAGCTCTTGACGGCAACTATCAAAATATAACTCTTGACGGTAAACTAATCACACATAGTGTTGGTGCTATCATTGGAGCACAATGGTTACTTGGAAAGAATAAGAATATCACACTCGATTGGACTATTATAGGAGCACATTACGGTACCAATAGAGGAACTTTAAATGGGTTCACCTCTCGCCCACTATCGGAACAAGAGCAAGCCAATTTGAAAAAAGAGATTGAAGAAGAAATTAACAATTCAAATTTTATAAAATCTGAAGGTGTTACCGTGGATGAACATTCTGTACAAGCAAACATAAAAAGCCCGTGGGCATTTATCAGAATGGCACTGTCCGTTGGATATAGATTTTAAAAACAGAAATTAGAGATACTTGTAATCCAAATAAAAAACATGGGCAAACTTACTGATGAAGTTTGCCCATTCTCTTTTTATATATCGCAAGACAAATTATTTACCGGGGCGCCAACGCTTTAAAACATTTCTCCGTTTAGCGAAGATACCGTTTTGTTTATTACGCACATCTTCCACCACGTAAAAAATATCCGAGTCAAATTCGGTTAATGTACTTTCAACCAACTTCATTTGGTCACGATTGATAACAGTTTCAATAATATCTACTCTATTGGCTGAACCTTTTCCGTGTGTCAAGGTAGCTCCGAAGTTCAATTTATTTAAAATCTGCACCAACTCCATTCCCTCTTTTCGTGTATAAATTCTGCATAGCACAATACCGTATGCAATGCGTTGTTCAAGTAAAATACCGATATAGTTTCCGGCAGCATATCCTCCGGCATACGACAAATAGGCAACTAAATCGTTGGCGCGAGTAAGAATTTGCGAAATAATTACTACCCAGATAAATACTTCAAAAAAACCGATGATAGGCGCTAAATACTTCTCACCTTTCGATACAAAGATAATACGTAACGTTCCGAAAGAGACGTCGATAATTCGCCCGAAAAATATCATTATGGGCAAAAGCCAGGGGTAAACATCTAAAAAGTCAAACATATTTCAATTTATGATTTACTATCTCGGATTTACATCAAAATTGTCCGAAATATTTTGTTATTAAATTAATTATTTTGTTTTGTCGGAAGTCCGTTGTCCGATGTCGGATGCAAGAATTCCCAAATTTTTATTCAATTTTATTTTTAAATGCATTCATCATATTCATTAAATGAAATGTCGAAGCATATAATTCTTTAAACTTATCGTTATCTACATAATTTCGCCGTTACGCTTTGTAAATACAAGTTACTACCTCTGCCAAAGAGCGAATAGCATAATTCATTGAGCTTTTTAAACTCGGGATTCTATAGACCAATAGAGCCTTCTGCAATATTCAAGGCAATAGAATCGGCAGCCCGTTTTATTTGTAATTACAGATTATACCGTTCTTCTTTCGGAAAAGATTTTGTCAGAATATGAATTTCTTCGCCAAAATCCATTGCATTTTGCCAAAACTGTAACTTTTCGAATTTAAAACTCATTTTTGTTAATTGTTGTAGGTCTGTTGTCCGATAACGAATGCAGGACTTCCAAGATTATTAATCATTTTAGTTTATAAATACCGACTTCTGATTTCGGTCATCCTACGTCTGTCATCAAACTCATCGGACATCCGTCATCAGTCATCCTACATTAAACAAATTCTAAATCAAACAGTTCAAATATTTAATAAATTTTTCAATATCTCCATCACTCGTGTCCCACGAACAAACTAAGCGAGATTCATTACGCTCTTCATACCAAGAATAAAAGAAATAGCGTTCGAGTAACTTGTCGGTAATATCTTCTGGCAGGATGAAAAAGATTTGATTTGATTCCACCTTTTGGGTCAATTCAACACCGATTTTCTTCATCTCATCAGCCAGTTTTCGAGCCGACGCATTGGCTCGACGAGCATTTTCCAACCAAATACCCTTTTTAAGATAAGGGATAAATTGAGCCGAGATAAAACGCATTTTAGAATAGAGTTGCGTGGTTTGTTTCCGGTAATATTTCAAGTTTTCGGCAAGTTCTTCTCGCAACGGAACAATTGCTTCGCCCATCATCAAACCGTTTTTTGTGCCGCCTAATGTAAAAATATCTACTCCGCAATCAATCGTAATTTCTCTCAACGAAACATTTAAACAGGCGCATGCATTGGCAATACGCGTACCATCAACAAAAAGATACATATCATGTTCGTGAGCCAGCTCGGCAAGCGTTCTCAACTCTTTGGGGGTATAAACCGTACCGAGTTCGGTTGTTTGCGACACGGCAATAACTTTTGGTTGCGAGTGATGCTCGAATCCGAAACCGTGCAAGTGTGGTCGAACCAATTCGGGTGTAAGTTTACCGTCGGGCGTATTAATTTCTTTCAGCAAACAACCGGTAAACTTGGTCGGTGCACCGCACTCATCCACAGCGATGTGCGCTGTTGAGGCACAAATAATGGAATGAAACGGCAACACGCAAGCCTGCAAAGCAACCACGTTTGCTCCCGTTCCATTGAAAACGAACATCGGTTTTATATCTTTTTCGCACAACAACTCCCTTACCGTATCTTCGGCAAGATGCGTCCACCTGTCATCGCCATAAGCAATAGTGTGATTTGTATTGGCTTCGGTAATAGCCTGAATTATACTCGGATGCACACCTGAATTGTTATCACTTCCGAAACTTCTCATAATTTATTGTTTTTTTATTGTTATATAAAACAAAATTAATTTCGATTCTTTCATCACAAATTTGCCAATAGAAACTTCCTCATGTTTTTCGCCTCCTGCCCTTTACGTGTGGCGTAATCTTCAAGTTGTTCTTCCGATATTTCGCCTACGGCAAAATAGCTTGATTCGGGATGAGCAAGGAAGAAACCGCTAACCGACGCATTGGGATACATCACTCCGTTTTCGGTAAGTGATATTCCTATTTCATCGGAACGAAGCATCTCATGCAAGGCTAAATTTACCGATTGGTCGGGTATGGATGGATATCCCACCGCCGGACGAATGCCTCTATATTTTATCGAAAACATCTCGCCTACAGACAGGTTTTCATCCGAAGTATAGCCCCAATACTCGCGTCGTACTTTTGCATGCAACCACTCGGTGGCAGCCTCGGCAAGACGGTCGAGCAACGACTTCATCAACAACGCCGAATATTCGTCGCCTTCGTTTTCGTACTTGCGAATCAGATATTCCGAGCCGGCGCCACTCGTTACCGCAAACGCCCCGATATAATCTCTTTTTTTCGATAATTTCGGCGCAATAAAATCGGCAATACAAAGATACTCATTTTTATCAGATTTTTTTTGTTGGCGAAGCATCGGAAACGGTTTACCATCGATAAAAACAGTGTCATTATCACTGTACGCTTCATAAAAACCGAAAACCGATTTGATATACTCGACATCTAAATCGATAAATTTATTCAGCATATTAACGGCATCTTCATACAATTTCGATGCTTCCTTTGCACGCTCACGTTCGTCCTCTCCGAAATGAGCGAGCCATTGCGCTTGACAATGTCCGCACATGCTTATATTGGTAACTGTATGGTATTTAGGAGAAAGATTCCACGAATGAAAGAAAAACTTCCAATTGATGTAAGGTATTATTTCTTCAACTTTTATTTTGTCAAGCAAAACTCGTCCTTTTATTTTAGGTTCAATCGTTTTAAATTTGTTCCAATCTATTTTGAAAGCTTTTTCACGAGCCTCCGTTAAAGAGACTAATTCCGATTTCTTCCCGTCGCTGTTTTCACGAAGTTTTTGATACTCTTCACGAACGGATTCGATAAATTTTTTGCTTGTTTCGGGATTTAGCAAATTAGCCACAGCCGCAGGACTTTGCGATGCATCTTTAACGTAAACCACAGTTCCAAGTCCATATTTCGGCTCAATTTTCAATGCCGTGTGCAATTTAGAAGTAGTGGCACCACCGATAAGCAAAGGAATAGTGAAACCCGCTTTCTGCATATCTTCGGCTACAATCGACATCTCTTCGAGCGACGGCGTAATAAGTCCGCTCAATCCCACCATATCGGGCTTTTCCTTTCGCACGGTTTCGATAATTTTTTCCGCCGAAACCATAACTCCCAAATCTATGATTTCGTAATTGTTGCACGACAAAACAATGGAAACTATATTTTTACCTATATCGTGTACATCGCCTTTTACCGTTGCCAATACAATTTTTCCTGCCTTGCGTGATTCGCCTGCCGCCTTTTCGGCTTCGATGACAGGTTGCAAAATGGAGACAGCTTTCTTCATCGTTCGAGCCGCTTTAACTACCTGAGGAAGAAACATTTTTCCCGAACCAAACAGATCACCTACCACATTCATTCCGGTCATCAACGGCTTGTCAATAACATCCACGGCACGCGGATAAAGTGTCAACGCTTCGGCAATATCCTCTTCCAGATAATCGCCAATTCCCTTTACCAACGCGTAGCTCAATCGCTCGTCCAACGAAAACGAACGCCACTCTTGCGCTTTAGCCTGTTCCAACTCTGGTGTTTTTTCGTTTTTCAAACGCTCGGCAAGCTCCGTCAGTTTTTCTTCGGCATTTTCATATCTATTAAAAATAACATCTTCGACCAACTCCCTCTCTTTTAATGGAATATCTTCATACAACACCGATTCCGCAGGATTTACAATTCCCATATCCATTCCTGCCTTGATAGCATGATAAAGAAAAACCGAGTGCATCACTTCACGAATGTAATTGTTGCCTCGAAACGAAAACGATAAGTTGCTAACTCCACCGCTTACTAGCGCATAAGGAAGATTACCCTTAATCCAACGAACACTATTGATAAAATCTGTCGCGTAATTTCGATGTTCCTCCATTCCGGTGGCAATAGCAAGAATATTTGGGTCGAAAATGATATTTTTAGGGTCGAAACCGTCTTCAACGAGCAGATTGTAGGCTCGTTTACAAATTTCGATACGACGCTCGTAAGATGTTGCTTGTCCCTCTTCGTCAAACGCCATCACGATAACTGCCGCACCGTATGATTGAACCAATCGGGCATGTTTCAGAAACTCCTCCTTCCCGTTTTTAAGCGAAATGGAATTAACAATACACTTACCCTGAACACATTTCAGTCCTGCTTCCAAAACCTCCCATTTCGAGGAGTCAATCATAATTGGAACACACGCCACATCGGGGTCGGAAGCCAATAGATTGAGAAAGTTGGTCATCTCTTGCACACCGTCAAGCAATCCGTCATCCATATTCACATCAATAACCTGCGCTCCGTCATCTACCTGTTTGCGAGCTATTTCTAACGCTTCGTCATAATTTTTCTCTTTTATTAATCGTAAAAATTTGCGTGACCCTGCCACATTACACCTCTCGCCGATATTTACGAAGTTAATTTCAGGCGTAATTTTCAACTCCTCCAATCCCGAAATATGAAGATATTCAGTTACGGATATAGGTTTGCGTGGCGTTTTACCTTCGATAAGTTCCGTGTAAAGAGCAATATGTTCGGGAGTAGTACCACAACAACCACCAATGATATTTACCAATCCTTCATCGATAAACTCCCTGATTTGAGATGCCATTTTTTCGGGCGTCTCGTCGTATTCTCCCAACTGATTGGGTAATCCGGCGTTTGGATAAGCACTAACGTAAAAAGGAGATATTCGTCCCAATTCTCTCAAATAGGGTTTCATATCTCGTGCCCCGAAAGAACAGTTCAACCCGATAGCAAGCGGTTGTGCGTGATTCAAAGAAGTTAGAAAAGCCTCCAACGTTTGTCCCGAAAGCGTGCGTCCGGCTTTATCGGTAATGGTTACGGATATAATTAAAGGAGCATCCTTACCTGTTTCGGCAGCCACTTCTTTAATCGCAAAAATTGCAGCTTTGGCATTAAGCGTATCGAAAACAGTTTCCAAGAGCAACAAATCCACTCCCCCTTCCACTAAAGCGAGAATTTGCTCTTTGTAGGAGGTTTTCATATCGTCGAAAGTTACCGCCCGATACATCGGATTTTCCACATCGGGACTCATGGATGTGGTTTTGTTTGTGGGTCCGATAGAGCCTGCAACGAAACGCGGTTTGTAGGGTGTTTTTGCCGTAAATTCGTCGGCAACTTTACGCGCCAATTTTGCAGCGGAAAGATTTATTTCCCTCACGCACGATTGCATATCGTAATCCGCCATAGAGATGCTCGTGGCGTTAAACGTGTTTGTTTCGATTATATCGGCACCTACCGAGAGATATTGTCGATGAATATCAGAAATTATTTCAGGTTGCGTAATAGAAAGCAAATCGTTGTTTCCCCTTTGCGGTTTTGCAACGTTTTTAAATCGCTCTCCCCGAAATTGCTCTTCGGTAAGTTTATGCCGCTGTATTAATGTTCCCATAGCACCGTCGAGAACAAGGATGCGTTGGGATAGAATTTGTCGGATATTCATTTTTATTTGTATGTTTTGTCGTTATCGGGATACGATGCTTGTGGCTTCGTTATTTTTGCGGGGACGCAATGTTTGTAGCTTCGTGAAATCATTAATAAAAACAGAGCCATCATCTCCTGTTATTTAACGAAGGCAGAGCCATCGTCTTCCATATCGAATCTGATTTTATCTAAAATAATCGGAATAATCTCAATATTTACATTCGATTTTATCAGTTCTTCTCTATCTTCCGTAAGCATGGTTTTAAATGCATCGTAACTTCCTGCACTTTTAAGCGAAAGAGCATACATCTCTGTTGCCTTTTTAAGATTATCAAGACAGAGAGCCACATGTCCCGCGTTTAAATAGTCGTGAGCGTTAGGCTTGTTTTCAATTATCTGTTGATAATAGTTTTGTGCCAAATCAAATTTTTGCAACAAAAAAGCTGTCCATGCAATTGAACGCCACGCCCGAGTATTGTTATTGTCGGAAAACTCAACCTTAAAATAGTAATTCAGAGCCTCTTCATATTGCTTTAATTCCAATAGACAGTGCCCTATATTGAGTTGAATATTCATATCATCAGGTTTCAACTGCTCCAAACGGTGATAGTATCGAAGTGCACTTTCAGGTTCTTTCAGAATACGATAACAGTGTGCTATACGACGTAAATTCCACAAATTGTTTTCATCGATTAACTCTGCTTTCAGATACGCATTAAGAGCTTCGGGAATATTGCCTAACGTTTGGTGGCAATATCCTATTTTCTGACTGATTTCCACTTCATTGGGTTGCATTTGTTGAAGCAATTTATATGCAGAGAGAGCCTCTTTGAAATTGTTCTTTTCGAAATAGTACAATGCTATTCTTTGCAAGTTGTTCTGTTTTGATACAATTGGTTCGAGCATCGACAACTGATGATAATTTAAATGCAAATTGAAAATATCGAAAAAGTCTGCCTTTCTCGAAAACAACTTGAAAAAACGATATAAATCCTGCACGTACTGTTTGCAGATAATTTCTTCTTCACGAAAAGGAGTAAACGCAAACTCTTCCTTTTCCATATTTTTCAATTCCGCACTTTCGGCACTGAGTTGCGATATCATCATTTTTCGATACTCTTCGGGCATTACCATCATGCTGAAACACATAGAGTATTTGTCGGAGTTGCACATCAGTTTCGTTGAAAATAGAGTTGCAAGCAACACCTCTCTCTCTTTTTTGTCGGAAAACATATTTTTCAGCAACGAATGGTTTATGTCGAAAGGCAAAAACCAATTGCTCATTTCGTAAAAGAAAGGATATGTTTTTAGATTGGAAAATGTTGAGTGAAACACATCGGCACCGCCTATTTGCAGTTCCGAAAACTCTTGCAACTTATCAGCCAATCCCGATTCATCGAGAACTTTTTGCCATTCGGGATTTTTATCATCAATTCCCGTTTCGCCCATCCACTCATCGAGATTGATTTTTTTTCCAATCATCGGACTTAGTTTCATCATTTCCGGAATCAGCTCTTCGGTAAGTTTTTTGGTGATTTTTTCAGTTTCGTGAGCCTGAATAAACTGAATTATCGCAATAATCAAACGATTACTAAAAAGTGAGTCATCAGACAACAGATTCAGACGATTGGATATTTCGGGGAAATATTGCCATCGTTTTTCATAAATCTGAAAAACAGGAATTATCCCGATTATAGCTCTCATAGCAATTTGAGGCGAATCATTTTGACAAACGTCTAACAAAAAATTTATTTTTCGCTTATCAAATCGCTGCAAAACATTCATAGTTAATGCAGAGATAAAGGCACATTTGTCATTTTCGGACAATATGCTGTTTTTCATCAGTTTTTCGTACGATAATATCAAATCGTCATTGGCTCTGTTTGATACAAAAACCGAATAATAGAGATTTTGCAACACTTTTTCACGCTCGGTGTGTATGCCGCTTTCTTTGTTCTCTTTCTCAGAAACTTCGGACAACAGGTTTATCACGGAGAGAGAATCTTGCAGTTTAGTGAAAACCTCTATATAATCGTCAACAGACAAAGGGCTTGAGACACTCATCTGTCTCTTTTTTTCATAATAGTACCGCGAACTTATCTGTAACAGCTGAAACTCTATGGCATCATCAGCAAGAATGTAGGCATCACGGATAAATTTTATATATAATTCTTTTTGTTGGGGGTCTTTATTTCCTTCGAGCAGATAATGAATCATATATTTATAGTTCGATTCTAATTCCGTAAGTCGCTCGCTTAAAGACCAATTTTGTTGCTCTTCAATTATTTTTCGTATTCCATCGAAAGCTCCCTTAAACTCCCTGTTTTTAATAGAGTTATATATATCTGTATATTTTTGCTTTACTTGTATATTATTCATTATAAACTATTTGTTTCTTCTTTTATGATAAGTGTGGAAGGAAGAATTTTACTCCATGAAATTGCCGACCCAATCAATTTATCCCAACTAACAACTCCAATAATAACGAGACTTTGTTGAGTAATAAAATTGTGTTCAATTTTCTTTTCGTTATCCCACAAAACTATGCGATTATCGGTTTTTTTGTTCATATATTGAAATAAACTCTGAATTTTCCGGTCAGAATCTATAACCCCAATCGCATCCCAGATTGTAACTTTTGTTTGTGGCGATTGAGCTATTTGAAAGAGATACGGGAAAATAGAAACATCATCTTTATGAAGCAACGGTGTAAAAACATTATCTATGTCAGTAAATTTATTATCCATAAATACACCCATATCAATAGGACTGCGTCTCAACAAAGATGCTACACTTCTCAAACCCGAACCTACTACACCCATTGCTTCAGAACCTGATTCGTTTTCAAAAACGGTTGTATATCTTTTCCAGATAGCAGGTTCAATAACCTGACTTCCAACGCCCGTCAAAAGAAAGTTGCAATCGTACTCTTTTGCAACCGATAGTATATCGGTTGAAAAATCACTCGAAACTTTTAAAAGTGTGCGTATTCTGATACTATTTTTTTCGCATTCTTCTATCAGTTCTCCAAATAACTCAGATTTGTATCTGTTTATCTCTTCATCGTTTTTATAAAAATCCTCATCTACCATATTCAGGGCAACAATAGAAGAGTTGTCGGGATTGGATTTCAAAATATTGATAATAAGCTTGCCCAAAACAACACCGGTTGTCGGTTTGGAAAAACAAATCAATGCTTTGAGTGGTTTTTTCAAGTTTTTATCTCCATCAGTTCTTTTTATTGAATATTCTGCAAAATCCATACCATTGTTTTTTAAGTAGAACGATACATTTAAAAATTTATCACATTATCTGCATCGAAACCTGAGAAAAAATATCTTCGATATCTTCTTTGGTAATTTTGATAAAATCCTCCTCTCGCGACGCAATAATGAGTCCTGCCATATCAATAGCTCCGGGACTTATAAGCAATTTATGTTTTCCCTCGTAAAAGTATTGTCTCGGTCGATGGGACTTTCGTGGAAAAACGTGTAAAACATATCTGTTGTTTTCGGCAAAAGCTATGATGTTGAGCATTGGCTCTTCCTGATTTGCCTGCTTATTTCTCAGAAAATAATAAATATCCTCAAAGCTCTCTGTAACTTCCATCGCAGAATCGCTTTCGATAACAAAACAAGAACGCAATTCATTATCGCCCGACATCAACGGCTTTGTCTTCAATCCTGCTTGCAAATGAAAATGGTCGGGTGCCGAAGCCCCACAATTAGGACCATTATAAAACACTACATAATCGGGCAATAATTCCACCAATGAAAGTACATCCCCCACTCTATTTCTAATTCTTTGCGGCACATGCGATTGTGAAGCAACAGTAAGATGATTTCGTAAAATAGGGTACGGGTTGGTAAGAATTACATATTTTTCGAGAAACGAAATCCCTGTTTGCTCAGGCGGTCTGTTGCGCGCACAAAGAAAACATGGTCTGCTGTTTATTTCATTTTCTTCTGTTTTGGCAGATGTAGAAACAATTCGTCCCGGATTATATTGCAATTGTACCAATATTTCGTTACCCCAATAAAAACTCTTTGTCTGCACTTTATCGAGCTGTTCGATTGCAGAACTCATTAAATCCCAACCTTTTTGTTGCGACACAA
This sequence comes from Bacteroidota bacterium, assembly GCA_041846575.1. Classification (GTDB taxonomy): domain Bacteria; phylum Bacteroidota; class Bacteroidia; order Bacteroidales; family Dysgonomonadaceae; genus JBGZFC01. The sequence continues at coordinate 24,565 of JBGZFC010000004.1, read as the reverse complement.
ACAAATGCTCTATTTCTTTCTGTAAATCCAAATTATAAATATTTATTAAAGACAAAGATAAACATTATTGAATAATCAGAATAACTATTCGTAAAAAAATGGTTCAGAATACCGATAAAAGCATACCTAAATAAGCCTTTTGTGCTATTATTTTAATACGAATAATCCAAAAACAGCTATTTTTTGTATCTTTGCAACTTCACAAATTAAAATTTAAAACCTATCATATAAAAAAGAAGTAATTGAATATGTCAAAACAATTTAAGCGAACCCTTATTACATCGGCTCTTCCTTATGCCAATGGTCCGGTACATATTGGTCATTTGGCAGGTGTTTATGTTCCGGCTGATATTTATGCCCGATATTTGCGTCTTAAAGGCGAAGAGGTAATTTTTATCGGTGGTAGCGACGAGCATGGTGTTCCCATTACCATAAAGGCTCGAAAAGAGAATGTTACACCGCAAGACATCGTTGACAGATACCACAATTTAATCAAAAATTCGTTCGAAGAGTTTGGCATTTCGTTCGATATATATTCTCGCACAACTTCCGATATACACAAAAAAACCGCATCCGATTTTTTCAGAAAACTTTACGATAAAGGCGAATTTATAGAACAAGAATCGGAACAATATTACGATGAAGAAGCACAGCAATTTTTGGCTGACAGATATATTACGGGCACATGTCCGCATTGTCAAAATACAAACGCCTACGGCGACCAATGCGAACAGTGTGGCACATCACTGAATGCAACCGACCTGATAAATCCGAAATCAACTCTCAGCGGTAATGCTCCGATAATGAAAAAAACCAAACATTGGTACCTGCCGCTTCAAAATCACGAACCATGGCTTCGCCAATGGATATTGGAAGAGCACAAAGAGTGGAAGACAAATGTTTACGGACAGTGTAAATCGTGGTTAGACCTCGGATTACAACCTCGCGCAGTAAGCCGAGATTTGGATTGGGGCGTACCCGTTCCGGTAGAAGGTGCCGAAGGAAAAGTGCTTTACGTTTGGTTTGATGCTCCTATCGGATATATTTCGAACACTATCGAAAAATATCCCGAAACATGGGAAACATGGTGGAAAAGCGAAGACACAAGAATGATTCATTTTATAGGAAAAGACAATATCGTGTTTCACTGCATAGTTTTTCCGTCAATGCTCAAAGCCGAAGGCTCTTATATTTTGCCGGAAAATGTTCCTGCCAACGAATTTTTAAACTTGGAAGGAGACAAAATCTCAACATCAAAAAAATTGGGCGGTTTGGCTGCACGAATATCTTGAAGAGTTCCCCGGAAAACAAGATATTTTGCGATATGTACTCACTGCAAATGCACCTGAAACTAAAGACAACGATTTCACTTGGCGTGATTTTCAAGCACGCAACAACAACGAATTGGTTGCTATCTTGGGAAATTTCATCAATCGTGCAATGGTTTTGACACAAAAATATTTCGAAAACAAAGTACCTGCACGTGGCGAATTAACCGAATACGATAAACAGATGCTGGACGAATTGTCGGGCTTTAAACAGACCATCGAACATAGTTTGGATAATTATCGTTTTCGTGAAGCACTGAGAGAAGCCATGAATTTGGCTCGTCTCGGAAATAAATATCTTGCCGATACAGAACCTTGGAAAACAGCAAAAAACGATATGCCTCGCACAGCAACAATATTAAACCTGTCATTGCAAATTATTGCAAACTTGGCTATCGCTTTTGAGCCGTTCTTACCATTCACGACGAAAAAAATACGCAGCTTTATCCGCCTGGAAAATCTTAATTGGAATGATTTGGGCAGTTACGATTTCTTGCCGGAAGGACATCAATTGGGCGAATCGGAATTACTATTTGAAAAAATAGAAGACGAAACCATTGATAAACAAATAGAAAAACTACACAACACAAAAAAGGCAAACGAAGCAGCAGCATACAAACCTGCCCCTATAAAAGAGAATATAACTTTCGACGATTTCACGAAACTCGATATAAGAGTAGGTACGGTATTGGAATGTGAGAAAGTTCCAAAAACCGACAAATTGCTTCGCTTTTTGATAGACGACGGTTTGGAGAAACGAACCATCTTATCGGGAATTGCACAGTTTTACGAAAATCCGCAAGAATTAGTCGGCACTCAAGTATGTTTTATTGCAAACTTTGAACCAAGAAAGATGCGTGGTATCCTTAGCGAAGGAATGATACTTTCGGCACAAAATTCAGATGGCTCTCTTTCTGTTATTCGTACATCGAAAGAAGTTAAACCGGGAAGTCAAGTCAGCTAATTGTAGGAAAAATCGAGTTTTTTATTTTTTAACTAAAACTGATGCAACATTTTTCCCTTTTACGCATCTAAAACTGTGTAAAGATAAAAATAACAGATAAAATAACTAATTTAAAAAAACAAACATTATGAAAAAAACTGCAATTATTTTTCTCGCTTTGGCTTTAAGCGTTTGTGTATTTCCACAAAAGAAATCCAAAAGTGTTTTCGGTTGGCATTTACAGAAAGATAGTCCTACAAAACTAAATGAAGTAAAATTGAACTTGGGAACTACAATTTTCAGCTTGTATCCGGAAATCTCGTATGAGCGAATCCTTAATGAAGACTTTAGTGTTGGTGCTGCTGGCGGAATATCTTTAGATATGAACCAAGACAACTACCCTACAAACTTTAGCTTGATTCCGTATGCAAGATGGTTTTTCGGTGGAAACGCGAGCAACTTACAAAAATATGGAGCAGGATTTTTTATCGAAGCTAACGGTGCTCTTACAGCTTACAAGAAAGTCGAAGACAATGTGCCTTATTATCACAACGGAACTTATGAGCCTTCTAAAAAAAATGTATTGGGTGCAGGATTAGGCTTGGGTATCGGTTGGAAATATTTGAGTAAAAACAACTGGGTTGGCGAATTTATGTTTGGTATAGGACGCGATTTTGTAAATGACGGAGCCTACGTGAGAAGCGGTATTACTATCGGAAGACGCTTCTAATATAGAATTGTAACAACAATATAGAAAGAGTCCGGAGTTATAAATATTCCGGGCTCTCTTTTTTATCAAATAAATGTGAGATATAAACTGAGACTATGTAAATCGAATTGATTTTGCAGGGAAAATTTTTGTAACCAAATAAGAAGGAGCAATCATCATAAGCAACGTTACCAACAAAGTTCCGATATTAAGCAACAATATATACCAAAAATTCAACTCTATCGGAACTGAAGACAGGTAATATGTCGCGGCATCAAGTTTGATAATCTGAAATTCTTCTTGTAAAAAACAGAGCAACAAACCGATAACATTACCCCACAACATACCGCGTCCAATCAGAAAGAACGAAAGATACAAAAATATTTTCCTTATACTGTAATCACGTGCTCCCATCGATTTGAGCATACCTATCATATTGGTTCTCTCAAGAATAATAATCAGCAACCCCGAAATCATGGTAAAACCCGACACCAACAACATAAGAATCAAAATTATCCAAACATTCATATCGAGCAGGTCGAGCCAATTAAATATCAGCGGATTAATATCCTTCATCGAACGCATATAAAGATTATTCCCAAATCTGTCTTTATAGGTTGACATCTCAAAAAACAACTCTTGTGAAAATTCTTCCAATCTATAGTTATCATTTATCAGCACTTCTATTCCACTTACCATATCATCCTCCCAACCATTGAGTTTTGACAAAACAGAGATGTCGGTAATTACGTACAACTTATCGTAATCCTCAAAACCGGTTTCATAAATTCCTGAAATTTCAAATCGTCTTGCACGAATAGGATTCTGCACGAAATAGACGGTAAATCTGTCGCCAAGTTTAAGATGTAAAAGATTTGCAATTTTTCGGGATATAATAGCCTGATTGACATCTGTTGTATCATCAAAATTAACAATCGAACCCTCAACCATATTCTTTTCAAAAAAAGACCAATCGTAACCATTCGACACGCCTTTCAATACAATTCCCTGAAAATCATTCTCGGTTTTTATAATACCGGGTTTAGTGATAAATTTCTGAACCTTGTCAACATAAGGTTTTCTTTGCAAGTCTGTTTTTAGCGAATCTGAAAAAGATATCGGAGCAAGCTCATACGAAGAGTTATTGTCGAAACTTGTGATTTGAATATGAGAAATAAAACCGGCAACCTTATCTCTGATATTTTTCTTAAATCCGATTATAATACACACCGATATTATCATCACCGCCAAACCTAATGCAATACCTATTGTCGCAATTTTGATTGTGGGAGACGAAACTCGCCTTCCATTATCGTTATTGCTTTTGTATATTCGTTTAGCTATAAACAGTTCTGCATTCATATTTTTTTGACTGATAATTTTTCGACAAATTTCACGCAAAGGTAAATAAAAAATCAGATATTCATAGCTCCGATATTATTTTACGACACGCACTAATCTCATTAAATCAGTTTTATAGTAAATAATATGATTATACACTTTGATTGTTAAATTTTTATTTGTTAATTTGCAGATAATATCAAATTAAAAAAAGAATCTGATGACTTTCACAGCACAACAGATAGCCGACTTCCTGAAAGGCGAAGTAATAGGCAATCCTGACATAACAGTAAAAGATTTTTCAAAAATAGAAGAAGGAAGACCTCAAACCATATCTTTTCTTTCAAATCCCAAATACACGCATTATATTTATGAAACCAAATCGGATATTGTTCTTGTAAATGATGATTTCATACCGGAAAAAACCATCAAAGCAACTCTGATAAAAGTGCCGAATGCCTACGCTGCTCTATCTTCACTTTTGAGTATGGTAAACAGCCTAACTCCTGCTAAAAAAGGAATTGAAGACATGAGCCATATCTCATCGTCGGCTACAATCGGCGAGAATATTTATATAGGCACTTTTGCTTACATAGGCGACAACGCACAAATCGGCAACAACTGCCAGATATATCCTCAAGCATATATTGGTGATAATGTAAAAATAGGAGATGGAACAATTGTATATCCGGGCGTAAAAATATACAAAGATTGTATTGTAGGCGAAAACTGCATTTTGCACGCAGGCTGTGTAATCGGTGCCGACGGATTTGGGTTTAGCAAAGAAAACGGCAAATACAACAAAATTCCACAAATGGGAAATGTTGTCATAGAAAATGATGTTGAAATTGGGGCAAACACCACAATCGACAGAGCCGTTTTCGGCTCTACGATTATAAAACAAGGAGTAAAACTCGATAATTTAATTCAGATTGCTCACAATTGCGAAATCGGCGAAAACACAGCCATGGCTGCTCAGGTTGGATTAGCAGGCTCTACAAAAGTGGGCGAAAACTGTGTCTTTGGCGGACAAGCAGGACTTGGCGGACACATCACCATAGGTAAAAATTCGCAAATCGGGGCACAATCAGGAATTATAAGCAACATAAAAGAAAACTCCGAAATAATAGGTTCGCCGGCAATCCCCGTAAAACAGTTTTTCAAATCGAGCATTATTATACCCAAGCTACCCGGCATATACAGACAAATAAATGCTTTAGAAAAAGAACTAAACACTCTAAAAGAAAGGCTTGAAAAAAATAATAATTCATAAAAAACTGACATTATATCATATATTTTTCGATTAAAGATTTAAAACATTGTATATTTGTACATTCAATTAATCAGTTTTTTTAATTTATTAGTAAGTGAAACAGAAAACATTAAGCAACAGCTTCACATTAAAAGGTCGTGGACTTCACACAGGAGTAGATATTGTTATAACTTTTCATCCTGCAGAAGAGAACCACGGATATAAAATCAAGAGAGTAGATTTAGAAGAACAGCCTATAATACCGGCTTTGGCAGAAAATGTAGTAGATATACAAAGAGGCACAATCTTAGGAGTTAATAACGTTACCATAAGCACCGTAGAACATGCACTATCGGCATTATACGCAATGGGCATAGACAACTGCCTTATCGAAGTTAACGCACCCGAATTCCCAATTTTAGATGGAAGTGCTATTGAATATGTAAACGCGATAACAAAAGCAGGAATAGAAGAACAAAAAGAAGAAAAAGACTACTACATAGTACGAAAAAAAATAGAGGTTTCAGATTCGGAAACCGGATCAAAGCTAATTCTTCTTCCCGATGACGATTTTAGCATAAACTCGAATATAGAATTCGAATCACAATATATACCAAATCAATACGCATCAATAGATTCACTTGATGAATATGCTACTGAAATTGCTTCGGCAAGAACTTTTGTTTTCGTAAGAGAGATACAAAAACTTCGTAATGCAGGATTAATAAAGGGAGGAAGTTTGGACAATGCAATCGTTATCTATGAAAGAGAATTGCCTCAGGATGAGTTAAACGAAATTTCAGATGAACTAAATGCTCCTCGCATCGACGCAAAACATTTAGGCTACTTGAACGAACGTAAATTGCAATTTTCTAACGAACCGGCTCGTCATAAACTTTTAGATGTCATTGGAGATATCTCTCTTATCGGAAAGCCTATAAAAGGTAGAATTATAGCACATAAACCGGGGCATAAAATAAACACTGAGTTAGCAAAAGTAATTCGTAAAGATATAAGACAAAACAGGGTTCAACCACCCATCTACAACCCTAATGTAGAACCGATTCTGGAGATCAACCAAATCAAAGCTCTATTACCACATAGATTCCCGTTTTTGATGGTTGACAAGGTAATAGAAATGAAGAAAAACTACATTGTTGGATTAAAAAATATCACAAATGATGAGCCGTTTTTCGTAGGTCACTTCCCTGAAGAACCGGTGATGCCGGGAGTTTTACAAATAGAGGCTATGGCACAAACAGGAGGAATATTGGTACTTTCAGGACTTGATGAACCGGAAAGATACTCTACCTATTTTCTAAAAATAGACAACGTTAAATTCCGAAACAAAGTAGTTCCGGGCGATACGCTGCTTTTTAGAGTAGAACTCACAACTGAAATCAGAAGAGGTATTGCTACTATGCAAGGTTTTGCATACGTTGGAGATAAAATTGTATCAGAAGCAGACTTTACAGCACAGATTATTAAAAACAAATAACAGATGAATTCAATATCTTCTCAAGCATTTGTACATCCCGAAGCAAAAATAGGAAAAGATGTTATAATTGAGCCGTTTGCATATATCGATAACAATGTGGAAATAGGTGATGCCACACGTGTTATGGCTCACTCAACAATACTTAGCGGAGCGAGAATCGGAAAAAGCTGCACTATTTTTCCCAATGCAGTAATTTCCGCAATACCACAAGATTTGAAGTTTAAAGGAGAAGAGACTGTTGCTATTATAGGCAACAACACAGTAATCAGAGAATGTGCTACAGTAAACAGAGGTACAGCTTCAAGAGGATTCACAAAAGTTGGCAACAACTGCTTAATAATGGCATACAGCCACGTAGCGCACGATTGTGTTCTAAACGATTATATTATCCTCGGAAACTCAACACAACTTGCAGGAGAAGTAGAAATTGAAGATTATGCAATCATTAGCGGAGGTGCACTCGTACATCAATTTACAAAAATAGGAGCACACACAATGATACAAGGCGGTTCAAAAATTCCCAAAGATATACCCCCGTATATATTGGTCGGACGCGAACCAATAACTTATGCCGGATTGAATATTGTGGGACTTCGCAGAAGAGGATTTTCAAGTGAGAAAATAAACACCATACAAGAGATATATCGCTATCTCTATTTATCCGGACTCAACATCTCTCAAGCAGTAGAGAAAATTGAAAACGAAATGCCCGAATCAGAAGAGAGAGAGCATATTTTGACATTCATAAAAAGCTCTTCTCGCGGTATTGTTCGCGGAAACATGGAAGGATAAAATAAAATGTCAAAGATATTTTTTCCTGCAGAGTGGTATCCGCAAAGTGGTGTTCAACTTACTTGGCCTCATGTCAATACAGATTGGGCTGATATTTTAGATGAGGTAACAACTTGTTATATCGCTATCGCAAAAGAGATAGTAAAACATGAGAAACTACTCATTATTTGCGACAATTCATCACAGGTAATGAGTTATTTCTCTGAACATGAGCTAAAAAACATTATCGTTACCAAACAAAAAAGCAACGACACCTGGGCACGAGACCACGGTGCAATATCGGTTTTTGTAGATGGCATACCCACCGTTATCGACTTTGGGTACAACGCATGGGGTTTAAAATTTGCCGCAAATCTTGATAATCAAATCACAGAAAAAATCTATAACGAAAATATTTTCAAACCTGAGGTTGCTTATCAAAGTCGATTAAACTTCATTTTGGAAGGAGGGTCAATAGAATCTGATGGAAAAAACACAATACTAACCACTACAGACTGCCTGACAGCTCCAAACAGAAACCAACCTATGACACGCGATGATATTGAAAATCATCTCAAAGAATATTTAGGTGCAAACAGAGTTTTGTTTCTGGATTATGGCTATCTGGCAGGCGATGATACAGATAATCACATCGACACATTGGCTCGATTTTGCAACGAAGACACTATCGCTTACGTAAAATGTTCCGATGTTAACGATGAACACTATGAGGCTCTTAACAAAATGGAGCAACAGTTGAAATCCTTTACCACACCCGACAATAAGGCATACAATCTGATTCCGCTACCTATGGCAGAAGCTGTATATGAAAATGATTACAGACTTCCGGCAACATACGCCAACTTCCTCATTTTAAATAATACAGTCATAGTTCCATTTTACAATACGGAAACAGATAAAATAGCAAAAGAGCAACTTCAAAAAGCGTTTCCATCGCACGAAATAGTCGGCATAGATTGTAGTGTGCTTATCAAGCAACACGGCTCGTTGCACTGTATAACGATGCAATTCCCGAAAGGATATCTATAATCGAATTAAGTTTGCTTAGAAATGACAGAATTAATTTAGAAAAACAAGCTATCTTTATAACCTAATTTATTAAAAACTAAGAATGAAAGAAGAGAACATACTATTAAAATCTATCATTGAAGGTATTCAGGAAAAAAAAGGTAAAAACATTACCGTTATTTCACTTAAAAAAATATCCGGAGCCGTTTGTGAGTATTTTGTAATCTGCGAAGGTAACACTCCCACACAAGTTTCGGCTGTTGCAGAATCTGTTGAAGAGTTTGTAAAAAAGAACAAACAAGAGAGTCCGATTAGAGTACAAGGCAAACAACAGGCAGAATGGATAGGAATTGACTACGGAACCATTATTGTACATATATTCGTACCCGAATTGAGAACGTTCTATAATATTGATAACCTTTGGGAAGATGCGCCGATAGAAAAAATTCCAAATATCAATTAAAACTTATTCTCTTGTAATTTGTTTAATAATAATTGAGAATTTGGCATTGCTAATACATTTTTTTATTTAACAATTCGATTTTGAACACAAACAAATCGCCTGAGTTGCTATTCTCTCTAACTATTATTATACAAATCAACACATTACAATTAATATAAATGAACAATAAGAATCTTAATAATAAAAACAATAATGGTCAACAACAAAGACCAAAATCTCCACGTCCGAAATTAGGTGGTCGCAAAAGTCCGTCAACTGTTTACTGGATTTATTCTATTTTCTTTATGATACTTATAGGATTCTACTTTTTCGGACAAGATAAAAGGACGAAGGAGATAACATGGTCTGATTTTCAACAATATGTTTCGGACAACAGAATCGAGAGTATAACCATTTTCAGCAACAAGGATATTGCTGAGGCTAAGGTTAGAGGAGAATCTGTAAATCAAGTTTTTAAAGATGATGCCGCGAAGTTTTTGTCTAATCCGTTCATCATAGTAAAAATTCCCTCCACACAAGGAGCTTCCGATTTTATTGATTCAGTAAAAATAGAGAACAAATACGATATTGAAGTTAAGTTTGACAAATCATCGGAGTTATTAAATATTTTAGTATCACTTTTGCCCTTTGCTCTGCTTATCATATTTTGGTTCTGGATGATGCGCCGTATGCAAGGCGGCAGTGGAGGTATGGGAGGCAGCGGTGGCATTTTCAACGTTGGAAAATCTAAAGCTCAACTGTTTGACAAAGAAGCCGGAACAAAAGTAAACTTTAATGATGTTGCCGGTCTTTCTGAAGCCAAAGAAGAGGTTCAAGAGATTGTTGAGTTTTTAAAACATCCTGCAAACTATACTAACTTGGGTGGAAAAATACCGAAAGGAGCCTTACTCGTAGGTCCTCCGGGAACAGGTAAAACACTTTTGGCAAAAGCTGTTGCAGGCGAAGCCAATGTGCCTTTTTTCTCTATTTCAGGTTCCGATTTCGTGGAAATGTTTGTCGGTGTGGGTGCATCGCGTGTACGCGATCTGTTCCGCCAAGCAAAAGAGAAAGCTCCCTGTATTGTATTTATCGATGAGATTGACGCCGTAGGTAGAGCACGCGGTAAAAATGCAAATTTCGGCTCTAACGACGAAAGAGAAAACACGCTGAACCAACTTCTTACCGAAATGGACGGATTCGGGTCAAACAGTGGTGTTATTATTTTAGCAGCGACAAACAGAGTTGACATCTTGGATAAAGCTCTATTGAGAGCGGGAAGATTCGACAGACAAATCTATGTAGAATTGCCTGATTTAAACGACCGAAAAGAGATCTTCAAAGTACACCTTCGTCCCATTAAAATCGACGAAACTGTTGATATTGACTTTCTTGCACGACAAACACCCGGTTTTTCAGGTGCCGACATAGCAAACGTATGTAATGAAGCAGCTCTTATTGCCGCTCGTAATAAAAAGAAGTTTGTAGATAAAGATGACTTCCTTAGTGCAGTTGACAGAATTGTGGGCGGACTTGAAAAGAAGAACAAAATCATTACTGAAGAAGAGAAACGAACAATTGCCATACACGAGGCAGGACATGCCACTCTAAGCTGGTTTCTGGAACACGCCAATCCTCTGGTGAAAGTTACCATTGTGCCACGAGGCAAAGCTCTTGGTGCAGCTTGGTACCTGCCTGAAGAACGACAAATCACCACAAAAGAGCAGATGCTTGACGAGATGTGCGCCCTGTTAGGAGGTCGTGCAGCCGAAGATGTGTTTATCGGACGAGTTTCCTCAGGTGCGGTAAATGATTTAGAGAGAGTTACGAAACAGGCATACGGCATGATTTCATATTTAGGTATGAGCGATAAATTACCAAATCTCAGCTATTACGACTCAACCGGACAAGATTATACTTTCCAAAAACCATATAGTGAAAATACAGCCGAAGTCATAGACAGCGAAGTGAAAAAACTTATCGCCGAACAATATGAAAGAGCAAAACAACTTCTTTCCGAACATGCGGAAGGGCATAAAACTCTGGCAAATATTTTATTGGAGAAAGAGATTATTTTTGCAGAGAACTTGGAAGAGATATTTGGCAAGAGACAATGGATTTCCCGCTCTCAGGAAATTATGAACAACGAAAACTCAAATCCGGATAACGACTCCACTCCCTCTATTGAGCCAAATATTACAACAAACGAGGAAGACGAAAATCAAAATTAAGCAACTTCCGATTTCGAACTTGCCTTTTCAATATTATTGATAACATCTATAACACATCGATTTTATTAGCAATAATCGATATAAAGATTAGTGAACTTTTTTTGCTATTATTCGTTATAAGTTGGTATAACAATAATATAAAAGAGTATGATGAGAAAAATATCATATCATTTATCCACATTATTTTTGGTAATATTAATAAGTGGAACTACAAATATCAAGGCAAATAATAAGTATAACAATTTTAAAAACACAAAAACAATGAAATTTGAAAAAGTAGCACTACCCTATTCAACCGATGCATTAGAAGCGGTTATTAGTAAAGAAACAATAGAACTTCATTATGGTAAACACCTACAAGCCTATGTTGACAATTTAAACAGACTAATCGTTGGAACAAAATTTGAAAATATTGACGATTTAATCACAATAGTAAAAGAGAGCGATGGAGCTATATTTAACAATGCAGGACAAGTTCTGAATCACAATCTATATTTCACATCATTCAAAAAGAATGGTGGTGGCGAACCAAAAGGCAAATTGGCAGAAGCCATTAATGCACAATACGGCTCATTCGAAAAATTTAAAGAAGAGTTCAGTGCTGCAGCAGTTGGTCTTTTCGGCTCGGGTTGGGCATGGTTGGCGAAAGATAAAGATGGTAAATTATCCATCGAAAAAGAATCGAATGCCGGAAATCCTGTTACAAAAGATTTAACTCCAATATTGGGATTCGATGTATGGGAACACTCTTACTATCTTGATTACCAAAATCGTCGTGCAGACCACATAAAAGCAATATGGGACATTATTGACTGGGATGTAGTAAGCAGCAGATACTAAAATTGATTTTTATTTTTGATTAATAAGAAGCCCATTCGACAGAAAGTTGTCGAATGGGTTTCTTTTTCTAAGTAACTGCTACTTAATATCAATTCGTTCCAAACCGTGATGTGTCAACTGTTTTACGTTCTTTTTCCTTATATTCGCCAAAGCGATAGATAAAAGAAAGAGAGACCATACGCTTATCTTGAAATGTTTCTAATCGGCTTTTTTGTCCTTTAAAATTAACAGATGCCACAGGTGTACGTGTATTAAGCAAATCCTCTCCTCTTAAAACTAATTTTGCCTTATCTTGTGCGAATGTCCATGTAAGTGCACCCGCAAGATTACCCGAAGCCCCTAAATCAAAAATACCTTGAATGGCTGTTGGTGTAGCAACATATCCCGAAACATTCATTTGCAAATTGGGCTTATTGTAAAGAATAATATCATGACTCATATTTAAAATTCCGAAAATAGCTTTTCTATCGAAAGGTATATCGAAAAAATCATCATCTTTTTCACGCATATACATAATATTGGCGGTTATTCTCGATGAAACCCGATTGCCTAATTTAAACGGCACCACACCCAATAGACCCATATTCTGTCTAAAATTAAAATTTTGCTCTACAAACTCCTGTTGCAACTTTTCGGGCGATTGATACGGCAATTGAATGAAATAATCAGCTAAATGATTGAAATAAGGACGAATAACATATTTCCGCTTGTAAATATAAGTGAGACTCACACCATAATCGCGTTGCGGTCGCAAATGCGGATTGCCATAAGTTACCCCATAAGAGCTGATGTAATAAACATTCGGGTTCAAACTCCAATACGAAGGATAGGTCTTGTCTGAAGACAAAGCGAGTTGAAAAATATGTTTCTCCGACGGATAATAACTTACATTTAAAGTGGGAAACCATACCACATCATTCCAAAGCAGATTTGTTTTTCCGTCACGAGTTTCAACTGCTTTGTAATACTCTGCCGATAAAGACATTTGAGCCGATAATTTTTTAGAAAACGACTTAGAAACTCCGGCAAAAAAGTTCCAAATATGCTCCTTTTGTTGTGTATCGAAAGAAGCATCTTCAAAAACAGAACCGTTTTGGCTCGCATCTGAGCGATTCTTTGTATCTGCTCCCGAATAATTAAATCCATAATCAATGCTCCAATTGCTTTTTAATTGATGCGACTGATTAGCGTAAAACATTATTCGGGCTATTTTTTGTTTAGATTGATAAGATAATGTTTTATCGTTTTCGGACGATGCCGCAATAGTGTTTTGAAGAAAATAGTCCGAATTGTCGCTATACAAAGTATAATCCGCTCCCATATTTAGTCCGAAATGTACCGAATAGTCTGCTTTAAAATTATGCGTGGATGATGGACCGGATAAGGTTGTTCGCGAGTCGGTTATCGTGCCATCGATATTAGTTGATGCAGTACGTACAGAATGTGTATCACTGAATATCCCCGTGTAAGAAACCTCTGCTTTGTCTTTGTTCTGAAAAGTGTGTTGCAACGCCAATCTTGCGTTATGCGTATCGCCTTTTCCTATTCCGTTACCCGTTTGTTTAATGTCATACACCTTGCCGTTAAGAGTGTGTTCTGCCGTAAGCTCTTCTTCGCTGTAACTCTTACGTTCACGATACAAATAAGAGGCATCCACAATCGTATTCTTTCCCGTATAAAGCATATTGGTTCTGACTTCTCCGGCGCCATAAGTTTTTTGCTCATATTTGCCTTCTATTTCGCCTTGCCACGTGTTTTGCAACACATCTTCCACCGACTGTTTCAACTTAACATTTATTGCCGCCCCGCGAATATTGTATTGTGGTGGTGCACTATACATAATCTCTATATCTTCCACACGCGAAAACGGAATACTTTTAAGCAATGCCATAAGCTGAGCGTATGTCATAGATGTTTTTTTATCGTTTAGCAATACAGTCATTCCACTTGTACCGATAAGTAATAGATTGTCGTCTTGCTCCATAATACCGGGAATCTCTTTCGCTGCATCATAAACATTCGTTGCCGACGTGTTTTTTAACAACGCAGGAATATGATACACAAGTTTTCCGTCATCTACTTTTAGAGCTGGGCGTTGTCCTTCTACAACCAACTCTTTCAACACCAATTCATCTGTTACAAGGGTAAAATTTTGTACAATTGGGTGTGTATTCGATTCTGGAACAGTTAAATTTGTGTGGCATGTTTTATAACCAACAAACGATACTTGTAGTCTGTAACTGTTTGGTTTCACGTTTGCCAATTTGTAGTAACCTTTTATGTCTGTTACGGCACCGTAACCCATTTTTGTAGTGTCTTCAGGCTGAAACAAAACTATATTGGCAAACGCCACAGGATTACCGTGTTCGTCTGTAACCGTACCGAATATTTCGGCACGTTCGCCGACGTATTCTTGTTTTGTGATAATGATTAGCTCTTCGGATTGCGGAATAAATGTCAAGTCACTATTTTGTAATATCGTTTTCAATATGTTCTCAACGCTTTCATTAGCGGTTTCTACTGACACTCGCAAGTCATCGGCTACTACTTCGTCGTTATAGAGAATACGATAACCGCTTTTCTGTTCTATTTCAGACAGCACCTCTTTTATCGGTCTGTTTTTAGAGGAAAGTGATATTTGTTTGGATTGGGCAATCAACCCAACCGAAACCAAAGATAATAGTATTGTGATGAGGATTGTTCTGTATTGCATATTTTTTTTTGTTTTTTCATTTTGAGATTTACAAACGATTGCGCTCCTCGTTGGCTGCGCCTTGTCCTTTGTATTTACTGCGAGTCGTGTTAAAGTTGTATGATAAAATCAGATATACACCGCGATTATCTCCGTCATTCCATTTGTTGAACAGTCTGTTTTCCGTGAGAATACTCCACCGCTCTAAACCTGTAACAAAAATATCTGTCGCAAGTAGAGATATGCTTAATTTCCTATCCATCAATCGTTTGTTAATTCTCACATCGGTACGGAAGCCTGATTTATAGAGTAATACATCGTCATTCCCCTCTAAATTTCCACGCATATTCACACTTAATAAAAAATCATTGGGTAATTCAAATAAGTTATTCCAAGTATAAGACACGTAAGGTTTATTATATTTTCTGCCTTCATAAGTCAGGTTTTGTTTATGTACCCCGATACTATAAGCGGGCTTCCACCATGCAATTTTAGGAGCATAACTTATATAGGTGTCCAAACGTTGACTTCGAGGCAAATTTACCATTGTAGAAAGACTTATGGGTTTGTTTTCAAACTGTTTGCCAACAAACAACAGATTGTCTTTTATCCAACTATATGAAATTTCAGCCTGCAGATCTTTCCACCCAAAAAGATAAGACAATTTTTTAGTGTACATCGGCAATAGTGACGGATTGCCTCCTTCATATGCATACGGATTATTGTATGCGATGCTGCTTCGAAGATTGGTGTAATTGGGACGTCGGACAATGGTGCGATAACCGAGCGACATATTCACGTTATTGATTTTATAACCAACGGACAAGGTCGGAAAAAGGTTGTTATAAGTGCGGCTCTGCTCATCGCTTAGCTTGCCGTTCAAATAGTATTCGAAGTTGATATACTCATATCTAAGTCCGGCACTGAGTGTTATGTTATTCAGCACACGGTCATAAGTCGCAAATCCGGCAATTAATTGCTGAACGGCATTGTTCTTATTCGACGGTAAGTCTTGTGCAACGTCTTCCGTAAACATCCGATAGTCTTGTTTATTATCGGTATAAGATAAGTCGCTTCCTATAGTCATCTTGCCACCCAACAACGGTGTTTCTACAAATGCTTTTGCAGCATAAAGCGAATAGTTTGACAGATTGATGTTTTCTACTGTTGCCGTTTCGGATTTATTCATATTTTCAAACCATATTGACTGTTTGTTGGTCTGATTTCCCTTTACCAAATCTCCCTCAAGATGGAATAATGTGTTGTTATTGAATTCCCGATGATAGTAAAGATTTAAATAATTCCGTTCATTCGTCATTTTACGTGTATCTTTACCTTGTAACAAATTATCTTCCACACCATTAATATCATGATGAAGTTCGCTTGGAATGTAGAACGCTCCTTTGGGTATTTTGCTGTAATTATACCTAATTCCTATTAAATGTGTTGGAGTAAAAGAGTAGTTTATACCTACATTACTGTTCCATGACAAGTTATTAGATATTTGTTTATTCTTTGTTTGCGTACGGTATTGCGCATCCAAGAATAAAATGTTTTCATCTTCTTGATTTTGAGAATATGCCGTTTTTCCAAAACTTAAGGTTCCAAAAACATCACTTTTGCCTTTGCGGTAATTCAAATTGATAAACTCATAATGACTGAATAATCTCCTTTGGTAAACATACCCATACAGTTGTCCGCTCAATCCTTCGCCTACAGGCTTCACGGTAGTGATGCGGATAACGGAACCCACCGACGCGTCGTATTGTGAACCAGGAGTAAGGATTACTTTCACATCTTTAATATCGGCGCTGTTGAGTTGGCTCAGTTCGTTAGCATCTCGCATCAATCGGTTATTAATGTATATCAGCGGTTTACCTCTGCCAAAAACGGAATAACTTCCATCTCCTCCCTTAACAAAAGGAAGCTGACTAAGAACATCATTAGCAGTACCAAGTCTTGCCAACAATGTATTTTGTACCGATGTTACGATACCGTCGGTTTCCATTTTGTGTACCGGACGACTTGCCGTAACCGTTACTTCGCCCAGCATAGTAGTTTCGGGTTTCAGGCGTATTATGCCAAGGCTACTTTCGGCTACTTCGGCATGGTAACGTTCGTAACCCAAAAACGTGATTTCCAACAACACGACTGGGTTGCCTTTTCGTTCCAGCGAAAACCGTCCGTTTACGCCCGTGCTCGCACCGTTGATAAAAGTAGAGTCGGGTAATGAAAGTTGCACCACGTTAGCAAACGGAACGGGTTCGCCGGTTTCATCCACCACCAAGCCTGTGATTTGGTTCGTGGTTTGGGTAAACTCTTTTTGGGTTATTACAATCAGTTCATTCGATTGTAATATAAACGTCAATTCTGTATTTTGCAACATTATTTCCAATAAATCTTTTACGGCTACATTTTGTGCATTAACCGATACTCGCAAGTCATCGGCGACTACTTCGTCGTTATAGAGAATACGGTAACCGCTTTTCTGTTCTATTTCAGACAGCACCTCTTTTATCGGTCTGTTTTTAGAGGATAGCGTAATGGGACGAGATTGGGCATATAATCCGGTAGAAAATATCAATAATAAAAAAGGAATAAATATTTTTCTTGTTTTCATAATTTCATGTTTAATCGTTGAGTTGTGGAATCATTAAATTTTTCACTTTTCATTTTAAATTGGCTCTTGATTCTTTATTTTATTAGTACTTTTCCGTCCGTTATTTCGTACGAAAAGGGCAGCGATTGTTTGAGAGCGTCCAGTATCTGTGGCAGGCTTTCGTTTTTGATGCTCCCCGTAAAACGCTGATCGCGCAGGTTCGGATTAGTAATTTCGATGTGCATGCCGAAACGATTTTCCATCAATTTTGCCAAATCCTGCAAGCGTTGTTTTCGGAAAACGAGCGCATCGTCCAACCAGTGGGTTTCGGGAACAATGGTATCGTTGGATTGCGTAATCCGGTAATTGTGTTTATTTAATACAATCTCTCCATGTCCCACTGTCGCTTTCTGATTGGGATACAACAGGAATGCTTCCGAATTTTTCCGACGGCTGTCTTTTATCGATACCAATCCACGCACGAGTGCTACCTCTACGTCGAATCGAGAGGCGTTCACGTTAAAAGCCGTACCTTTAACGATTACATCCACCTCGTTTGCCGAAACCGTGAGCGGTACTTCGGGGTGATGCGCCACATCGAAAAATGCTTCGCCCGTGAGGCGGATTTTCCGTTTTTTTTCGCCAAAGTTCTTGTTGTATTCCAATTTGGAGTTTTTGCCGAGCCATATCTGCGTGCCATCATCTAGCACGGCATAGAGGTTTTCATTGCCCGCTTGCAGCGTTTCGGCGTAAAGCGTTTGCTGCTGCGGCAAGTAATTGTAAGCCAACGTTCCCAAACCGATGAGGATGGCCACCGTTGCCGCCACTCGCGCCCAAAGCGGCAGGATGTGTTTGCGTTTTTCGGGGTTATTGAGCGTAATCACATTTTCATCGTGGACTGCATTAATGCGGTTCCACACTTCGTTGAGTTTGGCTTCTACGTCTACAACAGGTTGATTACGTTTCGTCTGCATAAATCGGTGCATTTCGGTATAAACCCGGTCGAAAGTCGGATTTTCTTTTCGACTTTCATTCAATAGTTTTTGCTCATCGGGCGAAATAGTTTTTGATATTTCTTTGGTAAGCAGGTGGAGAAATGATTTTTTTGTCATTGTATTTTTAAGTTTATTGTTTTATTTGGTAAGGCAACTTCCAGGTCGCTTTGAACAAAAGCGATTTGGAAATCGCTTGTCCCGTTTGTTATAATAAAGACACAAGAAAAAAGGAAAATACGTAGTGAAAAAGGAAAAATTTTTCGGTTTTTATTTTAGATGTACGATTTAGGGGTAAAAAGTTGCAAGATATATCAACTTTAATTATACTTTTTGCCATGAAACGAAAGATTCTACTTTTCGGTGACTATTTTGAGAAGTTTATAAAAACTCTCAATAAGAAAGAATTAAATAAACCCAATTACCTTTTGAGCTTATTTTATTAGAAACAGAAGATAAACTACCCGTGAAATTCATAAAACACATCGTTGACGGACTTTATGAATTGAGATTTGAGTATGAAGGTAATATCTATCGAAAATTTTTCATATTTGATGAAGGTAAAAAAGTTGTCCTTTTCAATAGTTTCCAGAAAAAACAGAAAAGATGCCTCAAGAAGAAATAAATAAAGCTCTAAGGATTAAAAAAGAATATTATGAAAACAAAGAACAATAAAATAACGGATTACAGCACTATTCTTGCTGCCGAATACGGCGAACACGGCACACCCGAACGTGCAGAATTTGATGAGGAAGCGTATGCTTTTTACACCGGACAGGTAATTTTGGACGCTCGTAAAAGTGAGAAAATGACACAAAGCGAACTTGCCGAGAAATTAGGTGTGGACAAATCGTACATTTCTAAAATTGAGAACGGGGTGGTAAATCCCAGCATAGGTTTTTTTATCGGATAATGAATGTCCTGGTACTAACTGTAAAAATTACGAAAACTATGGGTTAAATTTTGAGACTCTTTTACCAAAAGCCAATGGCTAATCAGCTAATATCCAACAGCCAAACTCACAACGCCAACAGAATCAATCTATTCATCGTTTTTCTCTTCGGCGAATATCCCAAATATTCGATAATCTCTTTTTCCAATCGTCGCAAAGCCTTGTAGATATGTGTTTCCACAGTTCGTGACGAAAGGTTCAATATCTCGGAAACCTGCTTTGCCGTAAGTCCGTTCTCTTTAATCATTTTGAAAATAACACGCTGCTGTTCGGGAAGACTCTCAACAATTGTGTGTAATTTTGCAATTAACTCTTTCTGCTCTATTTGAGAAAGAGGATTATCGTGAGAATCGTTCTCTTTCTCATAATATTTATCTATGGAAACGGTTCTTACATTGTTGCGTAACACATTGATACATTTATTCTTAACAGCAGAAAACAGATATACTTCGGGATTATCAATTTTGCTCAGCGATTCTCGATTACTCCACAACCAAACAAAAACATCAGATACAATATCTTCGGCTTGCCCTGTTTCATTAATAAATGATTGAGCAAACCCAACCAAGCTTTCATACCGGTTACGAAAAAGCACATTAAATGAACCTACATCCCCAATAGAAATCTGATTGAAATAGTATTTTATGTCAGTTTCCGTGTTAGTCAAAACGTTTTACGAATATCTACTTAACAATAGAAAGAAAAATTTTTTAGGACACGACAAAGGCTTTTGAAGATTTAAGTAGCAGCTGATAAGAATTTAATAGCTATTTATAATCATAAATCCGAAATATAAATAAGTAGCAGTTACTTATAAAGTAACTGCTACTTAATATCAAACCCTAAATCTTATTTCTTCAAAGCCTCCAAAGCTTCGGTAGTTGCTTTAAGAAGTGGCTCGATAGAGATACCTCTTCCAACAGCATTTTTCATCCATAGTTGAGGAATAATTCTGCCTTGTGTGTACATTCTATCCATTTCATCGGCAAGATTTTTTCCGTAAACTTGCTCTCCTATCTGGAAATCGATAAGATGTCCCATCGGATAATTCGGCAGATATAGCGGATAATATATCATGTGTGAATATATACCAAGCAAAATCTCATCTTTTCCACCCAAAATACCTGCATAGTAAGTATTCCATACATCTTTGGCTATGGAAATAACAGCCTCTTTCAATTGTGCGGCAGTTGCATCAGGATTTGCATAGAGCCACTCCCAAATTTGAATATCGACCAACGACACGCCCATTATTTCGTAACACGACCAAAAATTATCGAGAGTCAGATAGAATCTATCTTCCGGATTCGGATTTTTCAGACCCAATAACTCTAAATCTCGTTTTTGGAAAAGAAAAGCAACCGCCTCCGTAAATGATGTATTGGGAACTCCGTGAAGTGAATAAAAATCAACATCATTCAACGTGATTGTTTGCTCTACGTTATGTCCAAACTCGTGAACAGCAATATTATATCCTTTGTAGTCCATACCATTGCTGCCGATTCGTGTACGAAGTCGTGCCACATCGTTACGCATCTCCGCACCCCAGGCATGCCCTGCTCCTCGCGATGCATCTACAACAATAAGAGAAGATATTTCCTGTGCTTTCGCGGGTGTCCAACCAAGTTTTACGAGAATGTTCGGTAAATCTTTCTTAAGAGCTTCGGGGTTGGGATATTTTTTCGATGTGATTGCAGTCAGTTCATCTTCTGGAATACCTACTCCCGATTTGAATCCGTTGTACCATATATCAAAAGGCTCCAAATCACGACCTAAACGCCCTTTTATAAAAGCGGCAACCTCTTTCACTTGCGGAGAAGAAAGAAGTCCTTTAAAGAGTGTTTCCACATCATTTTTAGGAATTTCCATTGTTGCGTCAAAAGCTCGGTCTATTTCAGTCGGGTAATGTACAGAATAAGGGTCTAACTGTCTCATGGCATGGAAATTTCTCAAGAACACTTCATATCTCTTTAAATCTTCGGGAACAACATTTACATTTTTCCCATTTTCGAAAATTGTATTTGAGATAGGTTTCCAAGTATATTTTCCGTCATTAATTACCTGTTTTGGAATAGTTTGGTCAACGATACGTTTCATCACCTGATAAACCATACGCTGTTTTTCCAATCCTCTTTCTGCATCGGCATAATTAGATTTCAACTCATCTCTCAATCCCCAATGAGTGATGAGTTTCATATTTTCAGGGAAAAGTTGTTCATCGGCTTCGTTGCGTAAACTACCCATATAAATATTGTAATCAGAAATATAAGCATCTGCCTCTGTTATAGTTTTAGAGATATGTTGTTGAATGTCTGCCGGCACACGTGAGATAAATTTATCACCCATACGTGCGTAAGCCCACTCCTGACGACTCCATTTTTCACCCAACTCGGTTTTCTCTTGTAAAGAATAATATGGGAAATTCAATGCCGTAACAAATGCAATTTTATTGGCATAAAAATCATCACCCAAATGAGCCGATGCGTTGTAACTGCCAAACATCATATCCATTGGCGTAATATCTGGACCTTCCAACTGCAACGGAGCTTTCAAATCAACATCCATTTTGTGGTAATAACCTGAAATAATCTCAAAATTACGTTCCAAAGTTTGAAACAATACATTTAGCTGCGCCTCATCTGCAACGAAATAGGTTTTGCAAAATTCGGCAAACTCATCGGCAGAACCATCCGATTCTCGCCATAAATCGGCTACCTGCTGCACTCCTCGTTCAATACGAAATGAAGATGATTCTCCCAACGAGTCCTTAAGCGATTTGATTACATCGGTAACAATCGCATCATTAATAAAATGTGAATTTTGACTCATTTTCTCTTCATTTTTGCATGCCGTCAGATTCACTAAAATGACAGCAATGATTAATAATAAGTTTTTCTTCATTGTTATGATAAGTTTAAATGTAACAAGACATGATATTCACAAATTCGTCGGCAAATAGTTGTCTTGATTGAAATTATGCAAAGATATTAAAAATTGAAACAAAAAACATATTGATTATTCCATTGTTACGATTTTTTTTTGTAGTTTTACACCCAAAGCATTAAAAAATCAAATAAACTAAATCAAAATGACCGAAATTAACAATTATGTGGAGACTCACAAACAACGTTTTCTGGACGAACTTTTTGAACTGATACGTATTCCGTCCATTTCATCAATACAAGAGCATAAACCGGACATGTATCGTGCTGCCGAAAAATGGAAAGAAATTCTACTGGCTGCCGGTGCCGACAAAGCCGAAGTTTACGAAACTGAAGGCAATCCGGTTACTTACGGCGAAAAAATAATTGACCCGAAAGCTCCTACCGTATTGGTTTACGCTCACATGGATGTTATGCCTGTTGACCCTGTAGAGTTGTGGAAAACCAAACCTTTTGAGCCTGTTGTAAAAGAGGGTAAAATATGGGCTCGCGGTGCCGACGACGATAAAGGTCAGGGATTTATGCACGCCAAAGCATTTGAGTATTTGGTAAAATCGGGCGAATTGAAATGTAATGTTAAATTCCTTATAGAAGGTGAAGAAGAGATTGGTTCGCCAAGTTTGCCGGCATTCTGCAAAAAACACAAAAAGATGTTGCAAGCCGACGTTATTCTGGTTTCCGACACCTCTATGATTGCCCCCGATGTTCCTTCTATCACTACCGGACTACGCGGTTTGGCTTACTGGCAAGTGGAAGTTACAGGACCTAATGCCGATTTGCACTCGGGAATTTTCGGCGGTGCAGTTGCCAATCCAATCAACGTGCTTTGTAAAATGATAGCCGACACGATGGATGATGACGGACATATTCTTATTCCCGGATTCTATGATGATGTATTGGAAGTATCAGACAAAGAGAGAAAGATGATGGCTAAAGCTCCATTTTCTCTGAAAGCGTACAAAGAGGCTCTCGACATCAAAAAAGAGTTTGGCGAAAAAGGATATACCACCAACGAACGCACAGGCATCCGCCCAACGTTTGACGTTTGCGGTATCTGGGGCGGATATACCGGAGAAGGTGCAAAAACAGTACTTCCGTCAAAAGCGTATGCCAAAATAAGTTGCCGACTTGTTCCAAATCAAGACCACAATAAAATTGCAAAAATGTTTGTGAAATATTTCGAGAGCATTGCACCACAAACAGTTAAAGTGAAAGTAGAATCGTTGCACGGAGGTCCGTCATACGTTTGCCCGATAGATTTGCCTGCATATAAAGCTGCAGAAAAAGCCTATACCGACGTTTACGGAAAAGTTCCGGTTCCGGTTCGTTCAGGCGGTAGTATTCCTATTATTGCATCTTTCGAAGAGATATTGGGAATTAAATCAGTTCTTATGGGATTTGGTCTCGGCTCTGATGCAATTCACTCGCCAAACGAAAACTATCCGTTAGAACAGTTCTATAACGGAATACGTACTATCCCTCTGTTTTATAAATACTTTGCAGAACAAATGACGAAATAGTCGGTATTTCATATATAAAAAAGGCATTGCGGTTTGAAACGCAGTGCTTTTTTTTAATATGAATTCAATATAAAGACTTAAAGTATATCCGCATTTGTTCCTAATATTTTCAATTATTACTGCCTGCCTTGATATCTGTCGAGACAAGCAGTGGCTATTTTATCATAGTAAACATCGCAAATAATCATCTAAGATTTTATCTATTTGACTGATAAATAGCCTCCCCTTAAAGTACCTTTATACAACTGGAATTCAATAAAATAATTCCATAAAAAGTTGTATATATCTGCAACATTTAGTACCTTTAGGAGCTAAAACACTGCAAATTATGTTAGGAAAATTACCGGAAAAAGGAGAGCGCGATTTGTTTCGCCCGATGCTGAAAGATTTTATCGACATGAACCACGAACTGGTTCTGCTGGCAGACAAAATCGATTGGTCATATTTTGAGGAAGAATTTGCTCCGCTTTATTCACAGCGGGGAGCT
>JBGZFC010000003.1:0-14710 GCA_041846575.1 Bacteroidota bacterium | reverse complement strand
TTCAATTTTTTTAGACGGAGGCGAATATAACACTTTTATCCATTCGGCACAAAGTGAGGGGGTGTTTTTCCTCTTCCTTTGTCCGAAAAATGTATATTCTTCCCCGCAAAAAATTGCGTTTACTAATGGAATTTACGAATAACAAACGATTTGTTGTTTGCCTTGCTTTTCATATCTTTGTATAAGAAAATAGTATCTATATGCAGGTTCTTGATATAATACATAAATATTACACATCCGGAACAAAACTTTACAACATATATATGCATCACGCCAATGATGTTACCGAGAAGGCATTGAAGATAGTTCAAAACCATCCTGAATTGGCAGTAGATGTGAGGTTTATAGAAGAGGCAAGCATGTTGCACGATATTGGTATTGTTCATACCGATGCACCCGGTATAGAGTGCAGAGGTAAAATGAAATATATATGCCACGGTTATCTTGGACGTGAAATGTTGATAAGTGAGGGTTATCCCAAACATGGATTGGTGTGTGAACGTCATACCGGAACGGGACTAAGTTTGGAAACAATAATCAATAGAAAGCTACCTGTTCCGCATCGTGATATGCGCCCTCAAAGCCTCGAAGAAAAGATAATATGTTTCGCGGATAAGTTTTACTCTAAATCGCAATTGGGAAAGGAAAAACCGATAAAAAGAATTCGAGAATCTCTTCGTAAACATAGTGTTCATCAAGTAGAGGTATTTGATGAGTGGTGCGAGCTTTTTCTATAAGCGGTAATATACAGCGAGTTGCGAGCAATGGTTTGCACATAACGAAAAAAAGTATTGAGGATTTTGAAATAGCTGCAGCAAAACGTTTTATCATTCGACAGTTTGAATGTCCGCTTATCAAAGTAGGAATTGTGCATAATACCGATTCTTACTATTTAAAAATAAAAGATTTCTTCAATATAAAATTGCCGTTTTTGGCAAGCTATTTGCAATAGATATATGAATAACTAATTAACATAATACTGTCTCAACATTGCATTTACCATTCGTTTTTGCTTTTGAGACACTGTTTTGATTTTTGGGGAAATATGAAAAAAGATAATAATTATACCGATTCGGAAGAATTAAAAGAAGATGAATTAGGCAAAAAGCCGATTGATAAAGATGTAGAAAAATTACAGGATAACAATGTTGACGAAAATGTATCCGATGAAGAAAATTCACTCGAAGAGTTACGAGAGAAGTACGATGATTTGAACAATAACTATCTGCGACTTCATGCCGAATTTGACAATTTCCGTAAACGAACCATAAAAGAGAAAGCCGACATTATTAAAAGTGGAGGCGAACGAGTGTTGTCAGAAATGTTGCCATTGGCAGACGATTTTGAACGTGCCATGCAAGCCTTACATCTGGCAGAAGATAAAGAAGCCGTTGTGGAGGGAATGGATCTGATTTATGCCAAATTTGTGCAGTTTCTAAACGGACATGGTGTAAAAGAGATTGATTCCGTAGGGCAACCTTTCGATGCTGACAAATTTGAGGCATTAACCACTATTCCGGTGGAAGATGAATCGAAAAAAGGGAAAATAGTTGATTGTATACAAAAGGGATATGCGCTTAACGATAAAATTATTCGCTATCCGAAAGTGATTGTTGGAGAATAATGGCTACAAAAAGAGATTATTACGAAGTATTGGACGTAGCCAAAAACGCTACGGCTGAAGAGATAAAAAAGGCATACCGCAAAAAAGCAATTCAGTATCATCCCGATAAAAATCCGGGCAATGCTGAAGCCGAAGAGAAATTCAAAGAGGCTGCCGAAGCATACGAGGTTTTGAGTGATGATAACAAACGTGCTCGTTACGACCGATTTGGACATGCAGGCGTGAGCGGAGCTGCCGGCGGAGGCGGATTTGGTGGCGGTATGTCAATGGAAGATATATTCTCTCAATTTGGAGATATATTTGGCGGACATTTCGGCGGATTTGGCGGTTTCAGCGGGTTTGGTGGCAGTGGACGTGAAAGGCGAGCAAATCGCGGTTCCGACTTGCGTGTGAAAGTAAAAGTCAATCTGAAAGAGGTACTCAACGGAGTAGAAAAGAAGATAAAAGTAAAAAAATATGTAGCTTGTACGCATTGCAACGGTAACGGCTCGGAAAACGGTACTGCAACAACTACCTGCGAAACTTGTAGAGGCACAGGCGTGGTAACACGAGTTGCAAACACTATTTTGGGACAGATGCAAACCTCTACAACTTGCCCTTCGTGCAATGGCGACGGAAAAACTATTACAAAAAAATGTACTCACTGTAACGGGGAAGGAGTAAATCGTGAAGAAGAAATTATATCGATTCGTATCCCCGCAGGAGTAGCTGAAGGAATGCAACTAACGATGCAAGGAAAAGGTAATGCCGCACGCAGAGGTGGTATTAACGGAGACTTGCTGGTAGTGATTGAAGAGGAGCAAGACCCTAATCTGATTCGTGATGAGAATGATGTTATCTACAACCTGTTCTTGGGTTTCCCTACTGCCGCTATTGGTGGTACGGTAGAAGTTCCAACTATTGAAGGTATGGCTAAAGTAAAAATAGATCCGGGAACACAACCCGGAAAAGTATTGCGATTGCGAAACAAAGGGTTACCTTCGATAAATGGATTTGGAACCGGCGATGAACTTATTCATGTTAACGTTTACGTTCCTGAAAATCTAACATCAGAAGAGAAGAAAAAAATTGAAGAGTTGGGTAAATCGGAAAACTTTGAGCCATCTAAATCGGTAAAAGAGAATATATTCAGCCGATTTAAACGTATGTTCGATTAAAGCATCTACAATTTGGACAGAAATTTTTCAGCTTCATCCAATAAATCTATTTTGCCAACATCAATCAACGAGAAATTTTCAGGCTCAATTCCAAAAACTTTTTCTTTATTGCAAATTGATAGATAGAAATCTATTACAGAGAATTTTTCGGAAAATTTTCTCATCAAGGGAAAAACGGACGGATTGATAACATGTATTCCCGAAAAAGCCAATTCTCTACAATTACAAAAATTTGAATTTGAAACAGGCGATTTTATTTCGCCTGTTTTTTTATTTATCCAGCCTTTTAGGTGTTTGTTTTCGTCAAAAATCAAATAGCGTGATGTCTCTCTATTCTTTACCACGAGGGTAGCTATCGCTCTGTTTTCCAAATGTTTATTATATAGCTCTTTCAAATCTATATTCGATAGAATATCCACATTATGAACAAGAAACGGCTTTCCATCATCAAAAAACCACGACGCTTTTTTTATTCCGCCACCGGTATCTAACAACAATTCACGCTCATCGGAGAACTCTATGCGAATATCGAAACTGCTGTTGGCACGTACAAAATCGATAATCTGATCGGCGAAATGATGCACGTTTATTATTATTTCTTCAAATCCCGATACTTTTAATTTCTCTATAATATATTGTAATAGAGGCTTGTTGCCAACTTTTACCATAGCCTTCGGCACAGTGTCGGTAAGCGGTTTGAGCCGAGTACCAAGTCCGGCGGCAAAAATCATTGCTTTCATATTTCTTGTTCAATATAAAAACTGTAATACTTTAAAGTTCTATTCTGCCATTATTACCTTGATACCAATAGCGTATAGATTGAGTTTTGCAACAAATCATGCTCAAACCTGTAGTGTTCTCTTTATCAGACCACCACATTTCGAGCTTCGGGTCCCAATGTTCGCGCATCTCACTTACATCTTCGGTAACTGTTGCAAGACACATCATATTGATATATACTCCATTTTCTTGATTTTGAAATATTAGTGAAACATGGCTATTCTGCATAATTTCATCAATTTTATCGCTATCTTTCATACAGAAAAAATATATTTCGGAAATTCCGTTTTCGGTATGATTGCAAAGCATGGGGCGACTATTTATTTCCCCGTTAGAGCCATAAGTTGTCATCATACAGGCATCTATTTGCGATATTATCTTTTTTAATTCTTCCGGATTCATTATAAATAAATATTTGATATTGATTTGAGACATCAAAGTTAATCATTTCAATCTTATCTTAAGTAATTGACAACAATAATTGCGTTTAAAAAAAAGACAGAATTAAATTAAAATTCATTCCGTCTTAAATACATTTAGTCGCTTTTTACCAACGAGTTACAGACAGCTATTGGCGTTCCGAATTTTTATATTTGTTGCCAATTGGAGTTGATGATATTTTTGTTATCTCAAGTTTAAGTTTGCTGCTCCCAATAACTTACCGATTGCACCTATAACAGAAACAACCGTATCCCGATTTGGAACGGGAATTTTGAGCGAAGTCTTTCCGGTTTCGTTGTCTGTTTCTATGAGAGAATCTACCAGTTTTTCGGTAGCTTCGGGCGAAGACAACGTTTGTGCTAAAGTTCCAAACAGTTTGATGCTTTGTGCGATGAGTTCTTCGGGAGAGGTGTCGGGCGAAATTGCGGAAGATGCAGATTGTTCCAAATATTCGTCTTGTATTTCCGGCTCAATGTCGGGAATCATGGTTTCGCTCAAAGGTATCTCATTATCCTTGCCTTTTTCGCTCTCGGGAACCGACTTTTCCAATTCTTCGGAACGGATGGATGCTGCTGAGCTTTCATCGGTTTTATTCTCAATGAAAGTAAACTCTTGAATGCTTTGCATTAGTTTATCGAATTTGCTGTTTTCAAGGAATATAGAGTCTGCCCCGTCGTCTAAGACTCCTTCAAACATAGACGATTTGAAATTTAGCTTTGTGAGCATCTGTTCTTCGATGGTGTCTGCCGATACAAAGTTGATTACCTGTATGTTGTTTTTTTGTCCCATCCGGTGAATACGGGCAATTCGCTGTTCAAGTACAGCCGGATTCCACGGTAAATCTAGATTTATAATCAGTGATGCGATTTGCAGATTCAAACCGGTGCTTCCGGCGTCGGTTGAAAGAAAAATACGGCTGTCGGGGTTTTCCATAAAATTATCCATTAACGCTTTGCGTTTTTCGGAAGGAACGCCACCGTGCAGATATTCGTATTGAATACCTTTTTTATCTAACTCGGCTGCTACAAGACGAGTCATTCGTTCCCATTGGCTGAAAATAACCGCTTTTTCGTCGGTTTCTTCAAAAAACTCTTCGAGGACGTTCATCAATTCATCTATTTTCGTATCGAATCGCGTTTTTTGATCTAAGATATAGGTGCTGTCGCAAACCATTCGCATTTGACTAAGGAGTAAAAAAAGACGTTTACGGTCACTTTCACTCAAAAAACGCATTTTTTGCCATTTGTAAATTAACTGTGCAGCACTCAGTTTGAACTCTTCGTGCATACCACGTTGCTCTTCGGTCATGGGAACGAAAAGAATTTTATCCACGCGTGATGGTAGTTGGATGTTTACATCGCGTTTGCGACGACGAATAAGAATTTGGCGGATTAAGTCGCCTACTTCGTTCAAGTTTTGGTATCCGATTGTTTTTCCTGTTTCGGTGCGAATCAGGCATTTGTTTATAAATTTGTAATACGGTCCTAAACAGTACGAATCTACCAGCTGAGCAATAGAGTAAAGTTCTTCTAATTTGTTTTCCAACGGCGTTCCTGAAAGTACAACCGTGTATTGTGACTGTATGCGACGAGCGGCTTTCGCTATTTGAGTGTTCCAGTTTTTTAGGCGTTGAGCTTCATCCATAATCAACATATCGGTGTGCAGCGATTTCATGATTTTAATATCGTTGTTTGCACTTTGATATGATATTATTTTGTAAAAAACATCTTGGCTGTATAGTTCTCTACGTTTCAGGTGATTACCTTCGATAACGAGCGCTGTGCGACCAGTGAACTTTTCAATTTCTTTTTTCCATTGGTATTTGAGCGATGTGGGACATAGAATCAATACTGATGAAATTTTGAATTCTTTATGCAACAATTCGGCAGCGCCAATGGCTTGGATAGTTTTACCCAAACCCATTTCGTCGGCAATGATACTGCGCCCTTTACTAACAGCAAACAAAATGCCTTCTTCTTGATATGGGTATAGTTGTACGTGAAGCAAATCGGGAAGTTTACCGTTGCTATACTTTGCCTTTAAAAGCTGTTTGCGCCGGTTTGTATCGCGTTTATCGATGATAAATTCCAGGACATCGTTGTAGCAGCGAAACGTATCGTCGATTTGTTGAGCTTGTTGCAAAAATAACGAGAAGTTTTCGTAGTCTTCCTCACGCAAAACACCCTCAGGCGTAAAATATTGATTTGCCAAATCAGTAAATGTCTCTCTATTATCTGAGCCAATTCGGATGCGCACGTTTCGTTCTCCTTTATATGAAAGATAAACCGATGTGTATGGAGGAACAAGTTCTTTGGGAATACGTTTTTGAGTTTCTTCCAGCTTTATTTGCACAGCCTCAATGTGCTTGCAGGTGCCGAGTTGATTTGTTTTAAAATCGGGACAGGAACAATAGTTCCACACGCTATTTATACCTCTGAATGCTACTTTGTACACATGGTCGGTCTTCGGATTTCTCACGCTAAAGTCGCCAAGAGTTTGCTTTCTGTTGACAGGTTCAATGGATAATAGTTCTTTCTGTGCAGTTTGTTTTCGAAGAAGAATCTGCCACTCTTCGAGGCTCATTTTCTCGGGACGAATCAGTTGCGATACTTTAGGAAGAGACTTGTTAATGTGTTTTTTCTTTGTTTTTAAAATAGTAGCTTTTTTTGCCATAATATATGTATAATATTTCGTTAAACTTAAAATAGTCTTCCTGTTTAGCCATTGGTTATCAGCTGATTTGACAATAGATAAGTGTTTGCGTATTTCTTTCAATAGCCAATAAGATAAAGTTGATTAATTGATTTTTCAAT
The DNA here is from genome assembly GCA_041846575.1 of Bacteroidota bacterium. Lineage (GTDB taxonomy): Bacteria > Bacteroidota > Bacteroidia > Bacteroidales > Dysgonomonadaceae > JBGZFC01. The sequence continues at coordinate 7,895 of JBGZFC010000003.1, read as the reverse complement.
ATTGTTTTGAACATGTATTCCTTTCAGGTGATTCTTAATTACGATTAAAAACCTGTTCCCAGTTTTGTTCACGATGAATCAAAGAAACTTTAATTCCAAATTTTTTGTGAATATGTTCCGCCGTTTTTTGTGCGGCATAAACAGACCGATGTTGCCCACCCGTACAACCGAAAGAGACCATCAAATTCGTGAAGTTTCGCTCCATATAACGTTTCACGTGTCGCTCTACTAATGGTAAAATATCATCCAAAAATAGTTTCATTTCGCCATCGTCTTCCAAAAACTTTATTACCGATTCATCTAATCCGGTTACATTGCTGTATCGCTCAAATTTACCCGGATTGTTGATTGCACGACAGTCGAAAACATAACCGCCCCCATTTCCCGACGTATCGTTTGGAATACCTTTTTTGTAGGCAAAACTATAAACTCGCAACTCCAGTTCACGTTTCTGAGTGTCGGCAAACTGTTTTAGATTGACCATCTCGGACAAAATACGTTCCAAATATGGATAGTTGTTGAATCCTTCTTTCAGAAGCTCTCGCAGATTATTGAGTGCGAAAGGAATGCTTTGTATAAAGTGTGGTTTTTTTTCGAAATATCCGCGAAATCCGTATGCTCCTAATACTTGAAGTGTCCTGAAAAGCACAAATTGTCGCAAGCGAACTGAAAACTCGCCTCTGTCTATATTAATATGTTTTTGCAGTGAGTTGATGTAAGTTTCGATAAGTTCTTCTCGCAAATCATTAGGGAAATTGGCTCTCGCTTGCCACAGGAAAGATGCAACATCGTAATAAACAGGACCTTTTCGTCCACCCTGAAAATCGATAAAATAGGGATTATCATCAACCAACATCACATTACGCGACTGAAAATCGCGATACATAAATGTGTTGGTTTCATTTCTTAACAAATCTTCTGCCAACAGTTCAAAATCGTTTTCCAACAACTCTTCTTGAATATCCATTCCAGTAGTTTTCAGGAAGTTGTACTTGAAATAGTTTAAATCCCAATGTACCGAACGGCGATTAAACCGTGGCTGTGGGTAACATACGGAAAAGTCGAATCCGTCGGCAGCTTTTACCTGAAAATCGGCAAGTTGAGAAATGGTTTTATGAAGAATTTGCTTCTCGTAATGTCCGAAAACTCCGGTTGCACGCCCCTCTTTAATTGTATCGAAAAGCGTTTTGTCTCCTAAATCGGTTTGAATATAAAACATCTCATCATCCGATACCGTCAATACCTTTGGAACAGGAAGATTCTGTTTGTTAAAGTGTTGAGCCATAGAAATAAAGGCACGATTTTCTTCACGTGATTCTCCGTGTACTCCAACAATGGAAATATCGTCTTTGTAAAGTCTGTAATATTTTCGGTTGGAACCGGATGTAGGCAGGGCTTCTATAGTAGGGTTCGCTATTCCGGTCTGTTTTTTATAAAGGCTTATAAGTTGTTGCATAATTTATTATCTGTTTTTTGCTGCTTCAAAAAAAGCTTTTTCTCTTTCTATTTCCGCTCTAAGTTCCTCTTCCGATGGAAGATATAGTTTGTATTTTGATGCGAATAACTGTTTGCTTTTGCTTAAGACGGAGTATTTGGCTATGGTAGAATCCGTTTCGGTACAAAGAATAATTCCGATGGTGGGATTATCTGATGCTCCTCTCCTTAAATCATCGAACATTTTTACGTACATATCCTTTTGCCCTATATGCTGATGAGTCATTTTGCCTGTTTTTAATTCAATAAGAACAAAACATTTCAGAATATAGTCGTAAAAAACCAAATCGATATAAAAACTCCGATGTTTCGGTACGAATATGTTCTTGTCGAGAAACAAATGCGAAATTTTTACCCGGCTCCAATAAAAAAGATTGAAGATTATCCAACAAAGCCTGCTCCAAATCTTTTTCAAAATATGTTGATTTTTGTGGAAGGTTTAGAAACTCTAAAACATAAGGATTTTTGATAAATTCCTCTAAATTAGTCCTCTCTTCTTGCGTTTTTTTATCTGTTTCTTCTATTAATGCCGTTTTGTTTGTAGATAGTAATAACCTGTCGTAATATAGTGTTGAAATGTTTCTTCTAAGTTCTCTTACACTCCATCCACTTTGTACGGCTTCAGTGAGATAAAATTGTCGTGCCTGTTCATTTGTAATGCGTATGAGTTCAACATAATGATTCCAAGTCAATTCGGGTGACAGTGTCTCCCGAATCGGAAAAGTCAGATAAAATTGACGCATACGACGTAGTTCTCTTTCGTCAAATCCTTTTCCAAGCTCGGTACTCAAAGCATCGGAAAGTTCCTTTAAAATATACTTTCCGCACTCGGCACGATGCTGCCCGTTTTGTTCTTCCTCAACAATTCGCTGTCCGATGTGCCAATATGCCGCCACCATTGTTGTGTTTATGGCACGATAAGCGTTTCTACGTGCATTATTAACAATGGTTTTAATATCTTGAATAAATTGTTGGCGGATTAATTCTTTACCCATGTTGTAATTTTATTTTTATAAACCTTCAAGCTGTTCCGTCCATATTTTCGCTACTGCATCACTCGGCATTTTCCAATCGCCACGTGGCGAAAGTCCCACAGAGCCTACTTTTACTCCATCGGGCATACAGGAACGTTTAAATTGTTGCGAGAAGAAACGTCTGTAAAACACCTGCAACCATTTTTTTATCTCATCCGACGTATATAAGCCGTTAAAAGCTTGTCGGGCAATGAAAAGGATACGTTTCGGTTCGTCACCGTAGCGTAACATGCGATGTAGAAAGAAGTCGTGCAGTTCGTACGGACCAACAAAGTTTTCGGTCTTTTGTGCTATTTTGCCCTCTTTGTCGGCGGGTAAAAGTTCGGGACTGAAAGGAGTGTCGAGAATATCGTACAATATCATCTTTGTAGCTTCATCAGTTTGTACATCGGCAATCCAACGAGTGAGTGAAGCCACTAAAGTTTTTGGGACATTGGCATTTACGGCATACATCGACATGTGGTCGCCGTTGTATGTTGCCCAACCAAGAGCAAGTTCCGATAAATTTCCGGTTCCGATAACCAATCCGTTGATTTTGTTGGAGTAATCCATCAAAATTTGTGTGCGTTCGCGTGCCTGTGCATTTTCGTAGGTTGTATCGTGTTGGGTTATATCGTGTTCTATATCATTAAGATGATGTGTAACCGCATCAACAATAGAAACAACTTTAGTAGAAACGCCCAACGATTTCATCAACTTCACGGCATTGCTATATGTTCGTTCGGTTGTTCCAAAACCGGGCATTGAAAATCCGACTATATTTTTGCGAGGAAAACCTAAAACGTCAAACGCTTTCACAGTAACCAAAAGAGCCAAAGTAGAATCCAATCCGCCTGAAATTCCGATAACGGCAGACTTTATTTCTGTGTGCATAAACCTTTTAACCAATCCGTAAGTTTGAATATTAAACACTTCGCCGAGAGATTCGTATCGTTTTTCTTCCGAAGGAACAAACGGATGCGCGTTGAGTTCACGACGCAGTTTGAAAGATGAAGCAGGTTTTACAGCGCAAGGAATAATTGCGAGATTTTCAAATGCTGTGGAGTTATTGCTTACAACTCTATCGTAACGCAAAGCCTCAATATCAATATCCGAAATAATCATCTCGTTTTCAAGAGAAAAACGTTTTGATTCCTTCAATATCACGCCATTTTCGGCAATATAGCATGCTCCCGAAAACAGCAAATCGGTAGTAGATTCGCCACATCCTGCCGATGCATATACGTATGCAACATTGCATCTGCCCGATTGCTGTGCAACAAGCGATTTGCGATATTCGTTTTTCCCTACCAATTCGTTGCTTGCCGAAAGATTAAGAATTACATCGGCTCCTTGCATAGCTAATAACAAAGAATGTGGAATGGGAAAACACAACTCTTCTCCGATTTCTATTCCGAATTTGCCGAAAGGTGTTTCAAAAATCGTATTTTCGGCAGAAAACGGATAAATATCGTCTCCTATTTCAATACCGAAACTTTGAATTAATTCGCCACTCCGAAACCACCGCTTTTCATAAGATTCGTTAGAGTTGGGGATGAATTTTTTCGGGATAAATCCCATAATTCCTTCGTTTGAAACTACGGCGGCAACATTGTAAAGTGAGTTTTGGTGCAACAGCGGCAACCCAAAAACAACTATAATAGACGGTTCATCTTTCAAGAAATCAACCAACTTTATCAATGATTCCACTGCCTTTTTTTGTAGTACCGACTGAAAAAACAGATCGCCACAAGTGTAGCCGGTAAGACACAGTTCGGGCAGACAAAGAAGTTGAACCTCTTGCTCAATGGCATCCTTAATTATCGTCTTAATCTCTTGCAGATTGTAATCGCAATCTGCAACTTTCATCTTGGGCGATGCTGCTGCAACCCGAATAAAACCTAAATCGTTGATATTTGTGCTCATAGCTGTATTTTTTTATAATGTCCTAATTTTTTCTTTAATTATTCTCACGCGAAAAGATTCGCGATAGCGAACACCAATCACAAAACAAATCGTAAAACCGAAATCTAAAATAGTAAATAAAAAAGTCTTGCGTCTTTTTAAATTTAGTTTATTTCTCAACTAATAATCTCCATAATATTTTCCCACGATTTCAGAAGCTCCTCTACCGATGAGAAAACCATATTTGCGCCGGCGTCAGATAGCATTTTGTCAGCTAACGGACCGGTATTAACAGCTATAGTAAAAATCCCGGCTTTGTGAGCCGATTCCACCCCCAAAGGAGCATTTTCTATTACCAAGGCTTGATTTGGAGCAAGACTGCCGCCTTTTTTCAGACCCATTAGAAACGGTTCGGGGTGCGGTTTCCCAATTTTTACATCGAATGCCGTAACCATTGTTTCGGGCATAAAAATATCGGGAAAGTTTTCTTGAAGTTCATTATGCAAATTCTGTCGCCCCGAACCTGTTACTAAAATCGGTTTCAACCCGCCGGACTTTACGTTATTAAGAAGGTCGTAAGCTCCTTCCATCTCTTCATTCGAATTAAACTGCAAAAAGTAATCGGTTTTAAGTTTATATATTTTGTCGATTTCCTCTTCGCTTGCATCACGTCCGAAAGTTCTGTTGAACAGGATATTAATTGTCGATTTTCCGGTTCTGCCTTCATGTATAAAAAACTCGCCGGGATACGATTTCAAGTTAAAATCACGAGCCGCATACTGCCACGATTTTTCGTGTGCGGGCATAGAGTCATACAATACACCATCCATATCGAAAAGTACTGCCTTTAAGTCGAATTGCTTAAAGCCTTGATTTCGGAGATATAACTTAATTTCTTTCTCTATCTTGTTGTTCAACTTATCTTCCTCCAAAAATTAACGTTCCAACTCTTATAATTGTACTTCCCTCTTCTATGGCAATGGGATAATCACCCGACATACCCATCGAAATCTCCTTAAAGTTTTCGTCATCGGCAAAATATTGCTGTTTAAATTCGTCGAAAAGCGATTTTATAAGTCTAAATTCGCTACGCACTTGCTCCATATCATCGGTAAAAGTTGCCATTCCCATTACTCCGGCAAGTTGAATATGTTTGCATTCACGCCATCTGCCGTCGGCAAGAAATTGGCGGCACTCATCTGGCGAAAATCCGGACTTTGTCTCTTCGTCGGCAATGTGAAGTTGCAACAGACACGATATTTCGCGATTGTTTGCCTCGGCTTGTTTCTCAATTGTCTGCATCAAACGTTCGCTGTCCAAACTATGAATCAAACTCACAAAAGGGGCGATAAATTTTACCTTGTTGCGTTGCAAACTTCCGATGAAATGCCATTCTATATCATTTGGCAATTGGGGTTGTTTTTCTATTATCTCTTGTACGCGACTTTCGCCAAAGATTTTATGCCCGCAATTATATGTTTCGAGAATCGACTCCGAAGGATGAAACTTCGAAACTGCCACAATTTTCACATGTTCGGGCACCTCTTTTCTAAGTTTTCCTATATTTGCTTTTATACTCATTATTCGTTGTTTGAGTTTTCACTTGTATATCTATAGACGTCCATAATAGCCGTTTCTGAGACCGATGCTATAGTGTAATCAATCATTGTTTTTTTCATTTCCGTTTCCACAATCTCAACTACCTCTTTCACCTCCATTGCCTGAACAAGCATATTTACTGCCGTTTTCTTTTCCGAGCCGCTTTTTTCGTCAAGTGTTATGAAATATAGTTTTGCTTTGTAGTATTTGTCGCCGGTTTCGTTGAAAAAGGTATCACCAAATTTTACTCTTTTAATATCGGCAACCGAAAATTCTCCCGAAATAAAAGGTGTCATCTCTTTTATGATACGTGCTTCGGCTTCGGTAAACGACAAAGCATCTACCAAATAAGGTTCTGTTACTGTTTTTATAATTCCTGTGTCAAGCGTTTTATCGTAACGCACTTTGCATTCAAACCAGTTGTGCATGTGTTAATATGTTTATTTTTATATAATTAAGTATAATTCTTTTATGTCAGTGTACTTCTTGGCACACAATATTTGTATCAAAAACAAAGGTACGAAAAAATTATCGGAAGAATTAGGAGTGTTATCAATAAAAACTTTTTAATTATTTTGCAAATTATATTGAGTTGCTTTAAAATGCGAAGCAAATGTACAAAATTTGTAGCTATAAAACTTATAACATCATCCTATATTCCGTATTTATCTATCTTTTGCCAATTGCCCCATTACTAATCGCCATAATCCATTTGCAAGAAAAGAACTTTTATTGTACTTTCGTTGAGTTATTAAATTTAGAATTATGCTCTCTATTTGTATTCCGATATTCAATTTCGATATGCGAAAACTTGTTTACGATTTGTCTAATCAAATGGCACAGGCAAAATATCCGTGTCAGTTGATTTTGATTGATGACAAATCGTCAGACACTTTTCGTGGTATGAACAGAGAAGTGTGCAGCAAACATCTGTATATAGAGTTGAAAGAGAATATCGGACGTTCGCGAATTAGAAATCTCTTTCTGAATTACGCCGAGTTTGAGCATTTGCTCTTTTTAGATTGTGATGTGCAGGCAGATAAGCAGTTTTTGGAGAATTATCTGAATTTTATAGAGAATAATTCGTTCGATGTGGTTTTCGGAGGTTTGAAAGATGACCTTAGGAAGCCTCCGGCTTCGCATCGACTAAGATGGCAATATGCCAACAAACGGGAAAATGCCGATGTTGAAATTCGCTCGGCTCAACCTTACAAATTCTTTAAAACATGTAATTTTATTATCCGAAAAGAGACTTTAAACGAGATAAAATTTGACGAAAAAATTATCGGCTACGGACATGAAGATACTCTTTTTGCCATTGAGTTGGAGAAAAGAGGAAAAACAGTTTTGCACACAGATAATGCTGTATATCATATATCTAACGAATCAAATAAACTATTTTTAGATAAAACAGAGGAGGCGGTAAAAAACTTGGTTTATATCTATAATACCAATGAAAACAAGAAAGAGATTGCTCAATACAGCAAACTTTTATCTACACATTTCAAATTGCGAAAATACCGACTTCTGACAACTTTCAATCTGTTTTACGGTTCTGTTTCGCCATTGGTTTATCGGCGACTGCTTTCCGGAAGCGGGTGTATGATGCTGCTCGACTTATTCAAACTGAATACTCTAAACAAGGAGATGAAAAAACATAGAAAATCTCATTATCGATAAATTACTTTTTATAAGAATCCCTAAATCAATAACCACATAGGCACATAGTTTTTCATGCAAATAAGTAAATAGTCTCCCCTTATAAATTCAAATTACAATGGGAGAGAATAATTATATCGCTGTAAAACCCATCGGAAAATAAAATTCAAGAAATTCTCTTTGAGTCTTTCCATCATTTTCTTCAAGTTCCAAGCCGTTGCCGCC
>JBGZFC010000002.1:0-53058 GCA_041846575.1 Bacteroidota bacterium | reverse complement strand
GTTTTATAACCAGGAGCGTCCACACCAATCTTTATCATACAAAACTCCTGCTAATTGCTATTATGCCAATGCGGCTTGAAAAATGAGAAAAAACTATCTTAACTTAAAGAAAAAACAGTCCAATTAAGAGGGAGTACTATACTCAAATGTTGATACTATCCCCAAAAGTGTGTAATTCTCATTCTGAGGTATAACTAATTTGCACGAGTAAGATCTCTACAAAGTTTTACTGTTCGACAAATATATCACAACAGATATTTTTATCGGACAGTTTTTGAAAAAGTAAGTTACTTCTATTTATTACTCTGATATTTGAATCGACGAATACTTCTTTTGGGCGTTTTTTCAAACTCTTCCTCCTGAATACGAAAATCGGCAATTTTACTGTATGAAGGTAGTTTCAGGTTTATCTCTTTTACCAAGTTTTCGTAAAATTCGGGATACATATCGTTAGTAATCTGTTTTGCCTTAAGAGCTTCGTTATCAGGAACTATAAGCGCGATAATTCTTTTATTCTCTTCTATTATTAACGATTCCAATACAAATGGAGAGTTGTTTATTTTTTCCTCAATTTCTTCAGGATAAATATTTTGTCCCGAACTGCCAAGTATCATGTTTTTGTTTCTACCTTTTATAAATATAAAACCGTCTTTGTCCATTATTCCCAAATCTCCGGTTCGCATCCATCCGTCGGGCTGCATAATTTCATCTGTTGCTCCTTGATTTTTATAGTATCCGAGCATCAAGTTAGCACCTTTTACCAAAATTTCGCCTTCAACTTTTTCTTGATTTTCCGAATCTATTTTTACAAACATCCTGTCCACAGGTACGCCAACAGATTTTTGCTTAAATTTAGTCCAATATGAGTATGAGATAAGCGGTCCACATTCGGTCATACCATATCCTACTGTGTATGGGAATTTTATTTTTCTCAAGAAAGACTCTACAGTTTCGTTTAATGCAGCACCTCCTATTACAACTTGCACTAAATTATTCCCAAACAGCTCGATTAGCGTTTTTCTGACCTTTTTATAAACAATCTGATTTAATCCGGGAACTTTTAACAGCGATTTTGCAGGTTGCTCCTCAAGTTTTGGGAAAACATTTTTCAATACGATTTTTTCGATAATAAGCGGAACGGCTAACACCAACTTGGGCTTCGCTTTTGCAAACATATCAATCAAAATCTTTGGAGAAGGAACTTTCGCAAGGAAGTGTATGTGTACTCCCATTGCCACAGAATTGAGAATCTCAAAAGCAAGACCGTATGTATGTGCCATGGGTAACATACAAACAATCGAATCGCCAGAGTTTAAGAATTGCAGGTTATCTGTTGAAAAACGAGTATTAGACCACATACTTCTATAAGGAACCATAACCCCTTTTGGACTACTCGTTGTTCCCGATGTATAGTTTATTACCGCCAATTCTTCGGGCTTGTCCGTTCTGAAAGCAACATCGTTTGGAAAGAATCCTCTTTCGAATTTCTTATCGAAAAAATTAAAAGAATTACTCTCGAAAAGTTTCAACTCTTTTGATGTAACTTTAAGCAATGAAAAATCATCTAACGAAAAAACCGTTTCTACCTTAGGAATATAACTCTCGTCTATGCTGTTCCAGATAGATTCGTCAAGAAAAGCCATTTTCGAATCGGAGTGGTCAATAATATATTGTATGTTTTCTTTATCGAATTCGTGCAATATGCTTACCGCTACAGCCCCGTATGACAGTATCGAAAAAAAAGAGATAGCCCAGTTACTTGAGTTTCTACCACAAATAGACACCTTGTCGCCTCGTTTTAGGTCAGCAGCACGAAAAAAATCGTGTCTCTTTTCAATTTCTAAAGCGAAATCTTTATAATAGAAAGTTTTACCCTGATAATCGGTAAATATTGGTAATTCCCAATTAGTTCTTATGCTCTGTTCAATTAGTTGTAAAAATGAGTTGTTATTCATAATTTTTAATCATGTTTCCGCAAATATTGAAATAGTCTAATTAGCAGATTATCTATTTGCCTGTATGAAAATTTGTTGTATTATTTAATAAAAATAGGAAATATAAATAATCTTCACAAATAGATAACACTTATAAACATATTTTGTTTTAATTATAGCTTGAATATTTCAAATATCTGTTTGTTTTACCTCTTTGTTGAATATTGTAAAAACAAAAAATATGTTATAATTTAAAACATCAAAAAAAAATCGTTTTCATCCGTTTTCTTTAAATAAATTACTTACCTTTGTAGCCGAAAAGAAATTGTGGACAGATTTGATTGCTTGCAACCACAGAAAAAAATGCTAAAACAGATGGCATCTCATCGTTTTTTCTGTTGTTATATAAAATCTAATCTTCCCGATTTTTTAGCATAAAAATTTTATTAATCATATAGCCTAAATAGGGTTTTGTCAAAAAAAAAATGATTTATATTTCGTTTTTTTGATTATGCTCTTTTGGCTTTAAATATTTATAATTAAAAGATGAATTATCTATTTACCTCCGAATCGGTGTCAGAAGGACACCCCGATAAAGTAGCCGATCAAATATCGGATGCTTTGCTTGATGAGTTTTTGGCTTACGACCCAAACTCTAAAGTAGCTTGCGAAACGCTTGTAACTACCGGACAGGTGGTGTTGGCGGGAGAAGTGAAATCTAATGCGTATGTTGATGTTGCCGAAGTAGCACGTAAAGTGATTGCCAATATTGGTTACACAAAGAGCGAATACAGATTTGAGGCACAATCGTGTGGCGTTTTTTCGAGCATTCACGAACAATCGGACGATATTAACCGTGGCGTTGACCAACGCGAAGATCCTATGGAACAAGGAGCGGGTGATCAAGGTATGATGTTTGGTTATGCTACCAACGAAACTGAAAATTATATGCCACTGCCGATTGATTTGAGTAATGCTCTTCTGACAGAGCTGGCAAATATACGTAAAAATGAGTTGCATCTGATGCCCTATTTGCGTCCCGATGCCAAATCGCAAGTAACAATTGAATACTCGCCCGACGGAACGCCGTTGCGTATAGATACAATCGTTGTTTCCACACAACACGATGAGTTTGAATTGCCCGAAAACGATACCCCCGAAGCAGCTAAAAAAGCTGACGAGGCTATGCGCTTACGCATTGAGATGGATGTTCGCAAAATTTTGATTCCGCGTGTTCAGGCTCAATATAGGGGACGCAAAGATGTACATAAACTTTTTGACGGAAATATTAAATATCATGTAAATCCAACCGGAAAATTCGTTATTGGTGGTCCGCACGGCGATACCGGATTAACCGGTCGTAAGATTATCGTGGATACATACGGCGGAAAAGCGTCGCACGGCGGAGGTGCATTTTCGGGAAAAGACCCGTCCAAAGTTGACCGTTCTGCAGCTTATGCTGCTCGTCATATTGCCAAAAATTTGGTGGCTGCGGGAGTCTCATCCGAAATGTTGATACAAGTTGCTTACGCTATTGGAGTTGCCGAACCGATGAACTTTTATGTGAATACTTTCGGTAAGGCAAACGTAAATATGTCTGATGCAGAAATTGCAGAAAAAGTAAGATGTCTGTTCGATATGCGTCCAAAAGCTATTGAACAACGATTGAAACTTCGCAATCCAATCTATTTGGAAACAGCATCATACGGACACATGGGACGCGAACCGAAAAAGATTGTCAAAATATTTCAATCGCGATATATGCCGGAGCCTATAGTAAAAGAAGTTGAACTGTTTACCTGGGAAAAATTGGATTATGTAGATAAAATAAAAGAAACCTTTGGTTTGTGAGAAAACGTTATTAAAAAATGAAGGTGTAGTTCTTGATAGCTACACCTTTTTTGTTATTTCTTCCAAAATCCCGGCATTAAAAGAGAGAGCACCGTGAATACTTCCAAGCGACCAACAAGCATAAGAAAGGATAGGTAATATTTTATAAAATTGGAAACCGATGTGAAGTTGCCCGAAGGTCCGTTGTTGCCCATGCCGATGCCGTAATTGCTTATTGCCGATACGGCAGCACCGATAGATTCTTCAAAAGTCAAACCGGAATAACTTAATACTACAAAACTGAAAGCCAATATGGCAATATATAAGAAGACAAAAGCCATAACCTTTTCTACCGTTTGATTGCTGACAACACTTCCGTTGATTTTTACCATATAAAGTGCTTGAGGATGAATTTGACGTTTAAATACAACGCGTGTGTTTTTTGCCAAAACAATAAGACGAGATATTTTCATCCCTCCCGAAGTAGAGCCTTCGCTACTGCAAAATAGCACCAATCCTATAAATAAGAACCAAAAAGGTTGTCCCCATTCAAGGTAATCGGTTGTTACAAATCCTGTTGATGTTATTGCCGATACCACATGAAAAAGTATGCTTCTGAAAGTATTTTCAATGTTTTCTATGTGGGTGCCGTTAAATGTCTGTGTAGTAAATATTATAACCACAAAAAGCACTATCAAACCAATGTACCACCTAAACTCTTCATCTTTAAAAATTGAGGATGAAAACTTGAAAAATGTTGTGTAGGTGAGCATAAAATTGGCACCGCCCATAAACATCAAAAAAATTATAATATACTCGGTATAGGCTGAGTCGTAATGTGAAATACTGGCTTGTTTTGTTGAAATACCGCCTGTTGAAACCGAAGTAAGAGCATGGCATGCGGCATCGAAAGGATTCATCGGACCGATTACAAGTAGTAAAAATCCGACAGTGGTTATCACTATATAGGTGATAGATATTTTTTTGACAATATCCTTGCTGCGAATTCTAAATTGTTCTTCTGAAATTCCCGTTGATTCGGCTTTGTAAAGAAAAGAGTTTCCGTTACCGAAAAACGGCATGAATGACATTACAAAAATAAGAATCCCGATTCCGCCAATCCATTGCGTGAAACTGCGCCAGAAATGCAACGATTTCGGGAATACTTCGATATTTAACAGTGTTGAACTTCCTGTGGTTGTGAATCCGCACATACTTTCGAAAAAAGCATCCGTGAAATTCGAAATGGCTCCACTTATTAGAAACGGCAACGTGCCGAAGAGTACCATTGCCAACCAGGTTGTTGTAACTGTCAGATAAACTTCTCTTTTCGAAATTCTTTTATTGTTTCTTTTATTTCGGGCTAAATTGAGCAAAAAACCTGAAACAAAAGTGATTGCAGATGAAATGTAAAGGCTTGGAGTAGTAGCTTCTTTGTAATATTCTCCCACAAATGCAGACAAAAGTATAAACAGAGACTCAATCATTAATACAAGTCCGATACTGCTTAAAACGTAGTGATAGTTGAGCTTCTGCATTTATTTTCTGTGTGAAAAATTTGATACTTTTTTTAATTGAAAAGCGACTCTATAGTTTTTAGCGATTTGTTTTGAAAGAAAATCACAATTTGGTCGTAAGGCTCAATAAGCGTATTCCCATCAATCAGCATCGGTTCTCCGTTTCTGATTAGTGCCCCTAACGTGATTCCCGACGGCAAATTTAGGTTGCGTATAAGTTTTTTAGTGACTTTAGAGTTTGGTTTTGCGATTACTTCGCCTACACTTGCATCTGATATAGCAAGCGATTTAATGTTGGATGCATCTGCTTTAAGCAGTAACTCGTAAATCTTGCTTGCCGAAATAATCTTTTTATTTATTACGCTTCCTATGTCAAATCGCTCAGCCATAGAGATATAATCAATGTTTTCAACTTCTGCCACGGTTTTTTTTACACCATACTGTTTTGCCATCAAGCAACTCAAAATATTGGCTTCCGAGTTTGATGTAAGTGCAATAAAAGCATCCATCTCCGAAATTCCTTCACTAAGCAGAAGTTCAGCATCGCGGGCATCACCCAAAAATACGGTAACATTTGAAGGCATCATCTCTACCAGTTTTTCGGCTTTCTCTTTATTTCTCTCAATAATTTTTATATTAATATTCGACGGTAGATTCAATGCCGTACGCATAGTAATTCGGCTACCACCCATAAACATTATATTTTTGGTTTCGAAAGAGTTTTTGCCTAAAAGAGCGGGCATTTCATCAATGTTTTTCCTGAGCGTGGTAAAATAGAGAACATCGTTGGGTAGTAAAATATTATCTCCTCTCGGGATGATAGTTTCAGTATTTCGTTTTATTGCAACAATGTGAAATTTTTTCTCATACTTAGATAATTCGTGCAGATATTTGTTTGCAATTGGTGCATTATCTCTGATTTTTGCTCCCGATAAAATTACTGAACCGTTTGACAATTCCCACCAAACTCTTGTCCATGGCGTTTTTAGTGCCATGGTAATCTCTTTTGCAGCCATCATTTCGGGATAAATCATCGAGTTTATTCCCAATTTGTCGAAAAATTCATGATTTTTAGGCAACAAATACTCATAATTATCTATTCGGGCGAGGGTTTTGCTTGCTCCTAAGTTAGAAGCAAGCATGCAAGCCGTCATATTTTTCGACTCTTCTGGCGTTACTCCGATAAAAAGGTCTGTATCGGCTACACCTGCTTCAGATAAGTCTTTGAGTGATGTGCAATTACCATTAAATGTTAATAGTTCGGTGTTATCGCGCATGGATGCAAGACGCTCTTTGTCGTCATCCATTAGCGTTATATCGTGATTTTCTTGCCCAAGCAATATCGCGAGATGTGTACCAACTTCTCCGGCTCCGGCTATTAATATTCTCATTCTGTTTTATTGTCAATAAATCGATAAAATATTATTTTAAATAATGTATATATCCGCATTTATTCATAATATTTTTCAGTTACCATGACTTAAAAGTCGCGGCAATTTTATTATGGGAAACATTGCGGATAATCATTTTTTTAGATTGATGTTTTTGTTGTAATTATGAGGCTTGCGATGCTTTAATAATTGTAGATGCAGACACGGAAATTTAGTTTTTCGAGTTATTTACTTTATTTGCAACATCTATTATCTTTTGATATATACCTTCTTCATCAATTCCTACAATTTTATGCAACTCTTTTAAAGAACCATGGGTGATAAATTCATCTTTTATACCCATTCTAAACACTTGAATATCTGTTTTTCCGTTTTCAGCAAGATACTCTATAACGGCACTACCCATTCCGCCGTTTACGGTTCCGTTTTCTACAGTAATGATCTGTTTAAAGTTGTTTGCTACTTCGTTAAGTAGCTCTTTATCTATTGGTTTCAGGAATAACATATCGTAATGAGCAACATCCAAATCATCTTCTTTGGCTTTTTCTATTGCTCTTGCCACGGCATTTCTTATTGTTCCGATTGATAAGATGGCAATGTTTTTTCCGTCTTTCAATTTTCTTCCTTTTCCGATAGGGATAATTTTCATTTCGTTTTGCCAATCTACCATTTCTCCTTGACCTCTCGGATATCTTATTACGAACGGACTCTCGTTTTCGTAAACAGCTGTGTACATCAAGTTGCGCAGGTCATGTTCGTTAGTTGGTGCTGCAATAACTAAGTTGGGTATTGGGCGTAGATAAGCAAGGTCGTACGCTCCATGGTGTGTGGGACCGTCTTCTCCAACCAATCCGGCTCTGTCGAGACATATTATCACTTTCAGATTTTGCAACGCTACATCGTGTATCACCTGATCATAAGCACGTTGCATAAACGATGAGTATATGTTGCAGAATGGTATAAAGCCCTCTTTTGCCAGTCCTGCCGAAAAAGTTACAGCATGTGCTTCTGCAATTCCAACATCAAAAGCTCTATCGGGAAACTCTTTCATCAAATATGTCATAGAGCATCCGGTTGGCATTGCCGGAGTTATTCCGAGAACTTTATCGTTTTTCTCTGCTAATTCAACCATTGTGTGTCCGAAAACATCTTGAAATAGTTGTGGTTGGTTATTTTTGTCTTTAACCACTCGTTTTCCCGTGCATTTATCAAACACACCTGGTGCGTGCCATATAGTGGCTGCTTTTTCGGCAGGCTCAAATCCTTTGCCTTTTACAGTTTTAATGTGTAGAAGTTTGGGACCCTTCATGTCCTTAATATTGCGTAGCACACGTATTAACCCGGGCAGGTCGTGTCCGTTTACAGGTCCGAAATATCGTATATTGAATCCTTCGAATAGATTTTGTTGTTGTGATATTAGCGATTTTATGCTGTTGTTGAATCTTAAGACTCTATTTTTACCTTTCTCTCCTATAAGATTATAACTTTTGATTTTTTTGTACATATTGTACCTTACCTTGTTATATTTGGAAGAGGTGGTCATTTTTACCAAATAATCCTGAAGTCCTCCCACATTATGGTCGATTGACATATCGTTGTCATTCAATATAATAAGAAGGTCGTTCGGTTGCGAACAGGCATTGTTTAGCCCTTCGTATGCCAATCCTCCGGTCATAGCACCGTCGCCGATAACAGCTACCACACGTCTGCTTTCGTTGTTGAGTGATGCTGCTACCGCCATACCTAAGGCTGCCGATATTGATGTGGATGCGTGTCCGGCAATAAAACTGTCGTATTCGCTCTCTTCCGGATTTGTGAATGGAGAGAGCCCTCCAAGTTTTCGATTTGTATGAAATTGATCTCTTCTACCGGTGAGTATTTTGTGACTGTATGCCTGATGTCCAACATCCCATAACAATCTGTCAAATGGAGTATTGTAAACGTAATGCAAAGCAACGGAGAGTTCAACAGTACCAAGGCTCGATGCAAAATGTCCCGGATTGTTTGAGAGTTGTTCTATGATAAATTCTCTCAGATCAGCACATACATCATTAAGTTGTTCTATAGACAGTTTTTTTAAATCTTCCGGACTATTTATTTCTTGTAAATACTTCATTTCGTAGTGTTATCTTTTCTATTGATAACGTCAGAACTGCTTTTTTAGTTTATAGCTCTTTTCTTAATTTGCCATATCAGAAAAGAACTTGATACGTACTAATCTAATTTCGGTTTCGGTATAATCGGGCAGTTCTTCTATAGCATTTTCGATACTATCTGTTTCAGTCTCTCTAAAATATTCGTAAATGTCATCTATTACGTCTCTTTCCATCACCTCTTCCAAGAAGTAATTAATATTGATTTTGGTTCCGGAGTACACAATAGCCTCTACTTCTGATAGCATTTCCATAAAATCTATCCCTTTAGATTCTGCCAGGTCGTCAAGTGCAACTTTTCTGTCAATTGCCTGTACAATAGATACTTTTAGTTTCGATTTGTTGGCAACTGTTTTTACTCTTAAATCTTCCGGTCGGGTTATCTCGTTCTCTTCAACGTGTTTTTTTATAAGGTCTAAAAACTCTTGTCCATATCTTTTTGCTTTTCCGGCTCCAACTCCGGGTATGTTTTGCAACTCTTCCATTGTTATTGGATATGTGGTTGCCATAGCCTCAAGTGATGCCGGTTGAAAAATCACGTATGGCGGAACATTTAGCTTTTTTGAAAGTTTTTTTCTCAAATCTTTCATCATGGAGAATAGTGCCGGGTCTGCTGCACCAAAACTTCCTCCCGCTGATATAGTTAAACTGTCTTCCGAGTCAAGATCATCCAAATCGTCTTCGTTTTCATCTATTTTTGTTATTTTGAAAGAAACAGGCGATTTGAGGAAGTCTTTTCCTTTTTTTGTAATCTTTAAAATACCGTAGTTTTCTATCTCTTTTTTTAGATAATTGTCCAATAATGCTTGTCTGATAACAGCTTCCCATGTAGAACTATCTTCATCGGCGCCGGAACCAAACTCTTCAAGTTCGTTGTGCTGATAAGTCTCAATATCGGGCGTTTCGTTGCCCATTAAAAATTTAATCAGATAATCTGCCTTGTGTTTCTCTTTGAGTACACTTATAGCTTCTAATACGGTAATAAGTAATTCTTTAGCTTCCACTCTAATTTTGGGGTTTAAACAATTGTCACAATTTCCGCAATTGGGTTCGTTATAATCTTCTCCGAAATAGTGCAGTAAAACTTTTCTTCTACAAACTGCATTTTCGGCGTATGCAGCAGTTTCTAACAGAAGTTGTTTGCCGATTTCTTGTTCGGAAACAGGTTTTCCCTGCATAAATCGTTCTAGTTTTTGAATGTCTTTGTGTGAATAAAAAGCGATACATTTTCCTTCGCCTCCATCTCGTCCTGAACGTCCGGTTTCTTGATAGTATCCTTCCAGACTCTTCGGAATATCGTAATGTATTACATATCTAACGTCGGGTTTATCTATCCCCATTCCGAAGGCGATTGTAGCTACTATCACTTCAGCCTGTTCCATCAGAAATGCATCTTGATTAGCACTTCTTGCGGCTGCATCCATACCGGCGTGATAGGGTAATGCTCGTATATCGTTTGCTCGTAATATTTGTGCAAAGTCATCTACTTTTTTACGACTCAAGCAATACACTATACCTGATTTTGTTCCTTGCGAAAGAATGTATTTAATTATATCTTTATCAATATCATCAGTTTTATGCCTTACTTCGTAATAGAGATTTGGTCTGTTGAATGACGATTTAAAAACTTTGGCGTCCAACATTCCCAATGTTTTTTGTATATCGTGTTGTACTTTAGGTGTTGCGGTTGCTGTAAGAGCAATGACCGGTCTGTCGCCTATTTCGTTGATAATTGGTTTAATACGTCTATATTCCGGTCTGAAGTCGTGTCCCCATTCCGAAATACAGTGAGCTTCGTCTACAGCATAAAACGATACAGTGATATTTCTAAGAAAATCAATGTTTTCGGTTTTTGTTAATGATTCAGGTGCAACGTACAGAAGTTTTGTCTTTTGAGATATTACATCGTTTTTCACCTCTTCAATCTCTTGCTTGTTGAGCGATGAGTTTAAGAAGTGGGCAATATTGTCGTTTTCACTAAAATTTCTCATCGCGTCAACCTGATTTTTCATTAACGCGATTAGAGGAGAGATAATAATTGCCGTACCTTCCGACATTAGGGCAGGTAGCTGATAACAGAGCGACTTGCCACCACCGGTGGGCATTAATACAAATGTGTCGTTTCTGGCTAATATACTCTCGATGATAGCTTGTTGATTGCCTTTAAAGGTATCAAAGCCAAAATATTTTTTTAATCCTGTCAGTAGATTTTTCTCTTCCTTCATAAGAGTAAATTATGCTCGTTATGCTCGCAAAAATAAATAATTCATTCTTGTGTAACAGTACAAAAGTAAAAAAGTATTTTATAATTAAAAAGGATTTATTGAAAATACTTAGCTAAGTTATACTATATAATTTGAAATGGCAAATCCAGAGAGGAAAAAAATGATAATTGGGTAAAAAAAATAGACAAAAGGACTGTCTCAAAACAAATATCTCAATAAAAAACAACAGGGTGTTTCTGAAACATAGAAATGCAAGTCGCTGATATTTAAGGTGAATAAATGTGTCGTTGGTACATGATTGAGACCAAATACCGAAAGTAGCGCGACAGTTGTGTGTTTATGAGACATCGCCTTATAAGAGTGCCAAACAAAAAAAAGCGGCAGTATCAAAAGTAAAGCATATCACTATGTTGTCATACTGAATGGAGCTTTTAGCGGAATGAAGTATCTGTTTTCTTGAGATGCTGTACACAAGAGCCAAGACTTTTTTTGGATGCGCTTACTGCCAAAAGCTAATAGCTGAAAGAATAGATTTCTCACTTCGTTCGAAATGACACGCTGCTACCAAATACGCAACTTTCAACTTCGGTCTTCTGACATCTGACTTCGGACAAAGAAAAGATTCTTCGCTTCGTTCAGAATTCGCAGAATTGCCCTTAGGTAATGACAAAAAAGAACGAATGTTGGGATTTTGAGACAGCTCTGTTTTTTTGTTTTATATAGTTGTATTTATTTTTTTAATTCTGGATAAGCTACTCTTGAGTGATAAATCGTTTTCAGTTTATCTACAAAAACATCTTTCACTGTTTGTATATCGCGAAAGGTAATAGGTGCATTTTTAAAATATCCCTCTTCCAATTGCGTGTCAATAATTTTTTCAACCAAATTTCGAATATTCTCTTCAGTGAATGTGGGCAAACTGCGAGTAGCAGCTTCAACCGCATCAGCCATCATCAAAATAGCTGTTTCCATAGTAAACGGGTTTGGTCCCGGATATCTGAATTTAGACTCGTCTATCTCTTTGTCGGGATTGGCTTTTTTCCACAGAATATAGAAATATTTGGGCATACTTTCACCGTGATGTGTTACTATAAAATCGGTAATCTGTTTCGGTAAATTATATTTTTTAGCTATTCTCATTCCGTCACGAACGTGATTGATAATAATGTGTGCACTCTCTTCGTAAGGCAATCCTTCGTGCGGATTATTTCCCGGAATTTGATTTTCAGTAAAATATTCCGGATTTGAAATTTTGCCTATATCGTGATACAATGCTCCGGTGCGAATGAGAGATGAGTTTGCTCCAAGTTTTGATGCTGCAGCCATCGCCAGGTTTGATACTTGCATAGAGTGTTGAAAAGTGCCAGGAGCTCTTTCCGACAACTCTTTCAATAATGGTTTGTTAGTATTTGATAACTCAATCAGGCTTACTCCCGAAATAAATCCAAATGATTTTTCGAAAACATAAACAAGCGAGTAAGAGAACATTATAAATATGAAGTTGATTAAAAAGTACATCAACATTTTCCAGTCTATCTCACTAATACTGCCTTCCTGATACATAATAAAACCAATATACATCAGAATATATGTAAGCAAAATAAAGAATGAACTGCGAATAAGTTGCGAACGTTCAGTCAACTCTTTCAACATAAATACCGAAACTATGGCTACGGTAAACTGAATAATTATAAATTCAAACGGAAATACGACCATCAACGAGCTTAAAATAATTGTGATAAGACTTGTAAAAAGTGCGGTACGAGAATCAATAAAAGTTCTTACAAGTATGGTTACTATAGCGTATGGGATGAAATAGATATTGAACAGTTTAAGTCTGACCGAAATTGCGGTAAGTGCTACAAAAAATACAATAAGAAGCAACATAAATACAACGTGTTTGCCGTTTCGATACTCAAAAGGAAGAAAAAAGAATAGATGCAAATAAAATGCACCAAGCATAAAAGCCGTTAGCAGGAACTGACCCAGAATTGTCCATCTGTTGCGTGAAGCTCCGCCTGAACGTTCTTCGGCTACTCTTTTTAAAGATGACAGAATTTTAAAGGTTTGGGAATCAATAATTTCGCCTTGGTCGATAATTCTTTGTCCTGCCTGAATCATTCCCGTTGAGTTGGATACTTGCTGGATAAACTCTTTTTTAGCTTTTTCTGATGTTGATTCGTCATAAACAATATTTTCGCGTATATATTTATTTAGATCTGCTGCTCGAAGTTGGGTTATATCCATTGATTTTGGTGCTTCTGTCAAAATATATTCGTAAGCTGAACGAATAGTATTTATATCTTTGATGTTTTTCGATTTAGCCATATTTCCCTCACGTAATCGAAAAGAGTGAGTTTCAGATTCATTAATGGTCTCATAATCATCAGAGCGCATAATACCTGTTTCGTAAATTTGCTCTAACTTGTTTCTGATATATCTCAACTCGGCAGCTGATAACTGTTTCAGTTTTGAACTCAAATTTATATCGGCATCAAAATCCATTAATGCATTTTTCTGTACTTCGTCATTGATGCTGTAGTATGGTTCGTAAAATTGCAGAATACTATCTTGCTCTTCCTGCAATTGCTCTGCCGATTTATATATTGGGAAGTCGTAAGGGGCTGTCAGCAAACTATATTGCCAAGGACGTCCTTCGTTGAACGAGTATTTAAAACTTCCTTGTCGTGGAAACAGGTAAGTGATGAGAATAATGGAAATAATAAATGCACTCGGAACAAAGTACTTGGACTTAATTCTAAGCATTTTTGTTGATTTTAACTTCATAAGCATTAATTATTTGTTGCTCTGCTCAAAGTCTGATAAGTAGCAGCTATTTCTAAATTAGCTGCTACTTATTTTATGATTTAAAATCGTTCTTTTTGTTATGTTGAACGCATTGAAACTTCTATTTTTTTGTTTTTTGCTGTTTATTTGGTTGAATTACTGCCATGTGAAAGGGGGCGCGCAGTAGCAATAATAAATCCGAAATCATAAATTACTCAGTCGGCACGATATTTGTTATCGCTTTTTCTAATCGGTTGATAGTCTCTTCTTTGCCGATAATTTCGGTAATATCAAACATGTGCGGACCTTTTCCTTCGCCCACAACTGCCAAACGGAAAGCATTCATAATATTGCCCATGTGAAGTTCGTTGTCGCTAATCCACTGTTTTACAACTGCTTCTTGATTTTGAGAAGAGAAGTCGGAAATGTTTTTCAACACTCCAATAAGCTGTTGCATTTCGTTTGTTGTATTGGCTTTCCAGCGTTTACGAACTGTTTTTTCGTCGTATTCTGTCGGTGCCACGAAAAAGAACGATGATTGACTCCACAACTCTTTTACAAAATTTACACGGTCTTTTACCAAACCGATAATTTTCTCTGTTTTATCTTCCGATGCATCTACACCTTTCTCTTTTAAAATCGGCATAAACATTTTAGCCAATTCAGCATCGGGCGTGTTGATTATGTATTGATGGTTGAACCATTTAGCTTTTTCAAAATCGAATTTTGCACCGCTTTTGCTGCATCGTTCAAACGAAAAAGAGTTAATCAGTTCATCAATCGAGAAAATTTCTTGTTCCGTTCCCGGATTCCATCCCAATAGTGCCAAAAAGTTAATTACCGCTTCGGGCAGATATCCGCTTTCACGGTATCCCGACGATATATCTCCCGATGTCGGGTCTTTCCATTCCAACGGAAAAACGGGAAATCCCAAACGGTCACCATCGCGTTTGCTGAGTTTGCCGTTACCTTCGGGTTTCAGAAGCAGCGGTAGATGAGCAAATTGCGGCATTGTATCTTCCCAACCGAAACTACGATATAACCACACGTGTAACGGTGCCGAAGGTATCCACTCTTCGCCGCGAATTACGTGCGAAACTTCCATCAAATGGTCATCAACTACGTTTGCAAGATGATATGTGGGCAACCGGTCTGATGATTTGTAAATAACTTTATCGTCTAAAACAGATGAGTTAATTACCACTTCGCCACGAATTAAGTCATTTACGGTAACATCAATATTGGGCTCAATTTTTATGCGAACTACATATTGTGTTCCCTCGTTTATCAATTTCGAGACCTCTTCCGATGAGAGTGTAAGCGAATTACGCATTTGTAATCTTGTTGATGCATCGTATTGGAAATTAGCTGTTTCGTTGCGCTTCAGCTCTAACTCTTCGGGTGTGTCGAAAGCGATATATGCCAATCCGTTATCCAACAGCCGGTCAACATATTTCTTGTAAATATCTTTTCGTTCCGATTGACGATACGGACCATAATTTCCGCCTTTTGTCGGACTTTCATCGAAAGGCAATCCCAGCCAATTGAATGTTTCCTGAATATAATCTTCCGCACCGGAAACAAATCGGCTGGAATCGGTATCTTCAATTCTAAGAATAAAATCGCCTTTCATCTTTTTGGCGAACAGAAAATTATATAATGCCGTGCGTACGCCACCGATATGTAACGGTCCGGTGGGACTTGGTGCGAAACGAACTCTTATTTTTTTATCCATAATTTATTAATGTTTAACTTACAAAGATAAGAAAAAAAATGTAAATGTGTGCTTTTTACAGCCACAACCTGCTTTCGTTGCCCATATTAAAGAGTAAATCGATAATGCTCAGGTTATTACAGAACTCGTGTTTAGCCGAAAATACCTGATAATATTCTTTTATCGTGAAGTTTGATTTACGTTTGGGATGAATGGTTTCCCGAAAATCTATTGCCGATGTTTTATCGTTAATATAAGTTTCTGTGAAAGTTACGGGTGTTTCAATACCGATAAGTCGGCAAATAAGTTGTCGTAACTCTTCGTTGAAATCGTGCAGAAAGATCTCTCTCTTTTCGTAAAACGGACGAAAATCATCTTCGTAATATTCAAAAAACGGCGTAGAATTATATGCCGAAGTAATGGCATGCCAATGCAGATGTCGCCAATTTCCGTGCTCGGAAATTCGTATATCCTTCATTTCGCATTTCAAGGTCTGTGGTTTTTCAATCGGAATAGTTAGAGACATTATGCCATTAGCTCCCAAAATATTACATCTGTTTCTGTAAGACTGTTTTTGGTAATTGTCGTTTATTTCGATAATAACCTTTTCGGCACGAAACAATTTGCTGTAATATTCTATAGGTGCAAGATATAATGAAGATAATAGAGCAGTCGATTTTGAGTGAGAAAACTCACTGTTGTGCGAATGATTGTTTTTTTCGATGAAATTCATCTTTTTATTCAACTATATATTTTTTTTTTAAATCGACTGCTCTATCTCTATTCTCTTCATTAAAAAAGAAACTACTTTTTAGCATTTGAAAACAGACGTTTCCAACGGATTTTTCCGCTGAACCAACTATTGTCTTTATCTAAAGATAGCCAAATAAACATCGGTTGTCCTACGATATGGTCTTCGGGAACGAAGCCCCACACGCGCGAGTCGGCAGAGTTGTGTCGGTTGTCGCCCATCATAAAATAGTAGTCCATTTTAAAGGTGTATGAGTCGGTTTCTTGTCCGTTTATGAAAACTTTTCCGTTGCGATAAGCAAAATCGTTCCCCTCGTAATTTTTGATACAACGTTTGTAGGCGGCAACTTTAAAATCTATATTCGTATCGAATTTGATTGTTGCTCCTTTTTTAGGAATCCATAGCGGTCCGAAATCGGAGTTTGTCCAGTTGGTTTGAAAATCAATAGGGTAGTATATGCTGCTTCCGGGTTTCTCTTTTTCTTTTATTACATCCCATACAAACGGTTTTGCTTTAAGTTCGGCAACCATCTTCTCGGTAAGCGGAATATTGAAATAAACTTTTCCGTTTTTTCCATCGTGTTGTTTCAATCCTGCATTTGTCATACTTAGACTATCCAATCCGGTCAAGTCTTGCATTTTTTGAGTAACTTGAGTATAATTTCCAGTTGAGCTGTATAGATAGTCTTCTTTGTTTATGCCCAGCTCTTTAAAAATATTCTCGGATATTATAGTGCCGTCAGTATGAATAAGATAAGTCTGTTGCGATAGTGGCGGATTTTCTAATTTACTACCATCGATATAGACATAATCGTCACGCAACTCTATGGTTTCGCCCGGAAGTCCGATACAACGTTTCACGTAATTTTCGCGACGGTCAACAGGGCGATAAACTATTTCACCGTATCTTCTTTTGTCGGCACGAACTCCGGCACTTCCGTTGGGATCTAATTTGCTTAACAGATAGTAATCAACAGCTTGCATGTTTAGTGCTACCGTATCTCCTGCGGGGAAGTTGAAAACCACAATATCGTTTCGTTTCACTTTTCCCAAACCTTTCAGACGACGATATTTCCATTGTGGTTTATCGAAATAGGATTTTCCGCCAATAACCGGCATAGTGTGTTGTGCCAACGGGAAAGATAGCGGTGTCATCGGAGAACGCGGACCGTAGGCTAACTTGCTGACAGCCAGAAAATCGCCCACAAGCAACGATTTTTCTAACGAGGATGTAGGTATCTGATAGTTTTGGAAGAAAAACGTATTGATAAAATATACTGCAACCAGAGCAAACAGGATGGCATCGACCCATTCCATGGTTTTGCGCACGGTTTTGTTTTTTGACTTCTTCCACCACGACCAGGAGACGAATTTGGTGATATATATATCTAAAAACAGCGGTATAAGCAGTAGCATTAACGGACTGCTCGCCCAAATAGTGAACATGATTGTTCCTAATGTCCATACGGCAAACCATATCCATTGTTTGCGTGTAGCGTTTTTTATTCTCTCCGCGAAAGAGAGTGATTTTTTGTCTGTCATATTGTTTGTTGATTTATTTCGATGTGTTGATGAATTGTTTCTAATATAATGGAATACCAATCAATGTGATTGCCGATTTTTTCTGCAATAATATCTATTTCGCTTTTTGAGATTTTCATCTTTAATTTAAGGAGTCAAAATAATTATCCAAATCTTGTTTACCATAAAAAAACAAATCCCCTCTATAAATTTTATTGTCAAAAAATGCTTTCACTTTTTCCTCAGAAAAGAATACGTCAAAATATAATCCTTGATCATTATATACAAAGATGATTCTCCCTTTGTATAAATACTTTTCAACGCTTTTACAGGCTTGAATATAGTGTACGTCTATTTGCATCATTTTTTAAAAATGTTTTGATAATGCCAATCTAAAAAATCCCTATTAGGGAAGAATTTATTGGGTAAAAGGATGGACTGATTATGATACTTTTTAAAAAGTTTGATTACCATTTTATCATCCGTAAATTCATCAAAATATCGAGAAGCTTGTACTTTGAAGTTAGCTGTAATAGTGATAAAACCTAAATCAAAGGCAGTATGATGAATTTGACTCAAACAAATTCCATTTTGTGGATTTAGTCTGTTTTCCTTGTCTGTTTTCCACGGTTTTATGTGGCAGGCAGAAAGCATGCTTGGAATAGATAAACCCGTGATGCAACACCTTTGATTGTAGGACGAAAGTACAACACTTCTAAAAAACGACTGATTTATCCTTGCCTTTATTGTAACCTCTTTTTCTTTTCCTTGGGGAATATCTGTCAAGTCAATTTCAGCCGTTTCAGTTATGTTTTTATTCTGAAATTTAGCAATCAATAACTCGCTTTCGTAAGCCAATTTTTCCCAATTCCCATGAAATTCATTCCAAACGACCTCTTCCAATTTACTCCCATTTTGTAGTCCAGTAATGCCTTGTTTTTTTAATTCAGGGTCTAATCGTCCAAAATTACCAACTTTCATATTAAGAGCAGATGGTGTGCGTCCTAGAATATTGGCATATTTAATAATCGTAGGATTTGTTTTACTACTGCTCTTAAATGGAATTTTGCAGTAAACATTGAAAGCAACTATCGTTTCTTCCTTTGTCCAATTGTTATTTGGTTGTTTTGGCTTTTCCATCTTTTCTCTTTAGAATCTCAACATATCCTCCATTCCCAAAAAACCTTTTTTGCCTTTAGTAAATTCGGCGGCGAGTACGGCTCCCAACGCGAAACCTTTACGACTTTTGGCATCGTGCGTGATGCGGATACTGTCGGCTTCCGATTCGTATATAACAGAATGAATGCCCGGAATTTCTCCTTCGCGGAACGATTCGATTTTTAACTCTTCTTCGTTGTCGGTTTCGTTCAATTTCCACGATGTCTTTTTATCGATGTTCTCTAAAATGCCTTCGGCAAGAGTAATTGCCGTGCCGCTTGGCGCATCCAATTTGTGAATATGGTGCGTCTCTTCCATGCGTACATTGTAATCTGAAAATCGATTCATTATTTTTGCCAACTGCTTGTTTAATGCGAAAAAGATATTCACACCCAAACTGAAATTTGAAGCATAGAAAAACGTCTGATTATCGTTCTTGCATGCCGATTTAATCTCGTTCAGATGTTCCATCCAACCGGTCGTTCCGGAAACTACAGGCACGTTTGCTGCGAACGCTTTCAGGTAATTGCCTACAGCGCTGTGTGGAGACGTGAACTCAATGGCTACGTCGGCACTTTTAAATTGGGGTGAATCGAATTTTTGTTCTTCGTTTTCATCAATAATGCAGACGATTTCGTGTCCGCGTTCAAGAGCAACTTTTTCAATTTCGTGCCCCATTTTTCCGTAACCGATAAGTGCAATTTTCATATATTATCCGTTTTAGAATAACAAAGATATAAAAAAAAAACGTTAATCGGACTTGTACACGTTATTTGTTCTTAAACTGTCACTCGGCTACTTTTCTTGTTCCTTTTCTACTTTTTGTTTGGGCAAAATTAAATTCAGTACAACACCCACAACAGCAGATAATCCAATTCCGGCAAAAGTGAAATCTCCAACAGATAATACTGCTCCGCCGATTCCGGTAGTTAATATAAGAGATACGATAATCAAGTTGCGAGTATTGCCCATATCGGTTTTGTTGGTAATCATATTATTTACTCCTGCTGCGGCAATCATACCGAAAAGCAACAACATAATTCCGCCCAATACTGCACTTGGAATTGTTTTTAAGAATGCGCTGATTTTTCCAATCATCGAAAATAGAATACCTGTTACAGCCGCAATTCTGAATACAACCGGATCGGTTACTTTGGTAAGAATCATGGCTCCTGTTACTTCGGAATAGGTGGTTACGGGAGGACCGCCGATAAATCCGGCAATACTGCATGCCAAACCATCGCCAAACATCGTTCGGTGCAATCCAGGATCTTTTACAAAATCTTTTCCGGCAACTTCATTTACAACATATACATCGCCAACATGTTCAATAATAGGAGCAATGGCGACAGGAGCCATAAAAAGAATTGCTTGCCATGAAAATTCGGGTGTAACAAATTTTGGTAAGCTAAACCAGGGAGCATCAATAATTGGAGTGAAGTCAACCTTGTTTAAAAGCAGAGCAACAGCATATCCGACAACTATTCCTCCAAAAATAGGAATAAGTTTTAGCAATCCTTTTGCATACATGCTTATCAAAATAGCGGTAATTAATGAAACAATTGCTAACAGCCAATCTTCCGATGCCATATTTACACCCGTTGATGAAAGAGAAAGACCGATAAGCATAATTACAGGTCCTATCACTACAGGGGGAAATAGTCGTTTGATAACTTTTACGCCTTGCCATTTTACCAATGTGCTCATTATAAAATAGACAACACCAACTGCAACCAATGCCGAAAGTGTTCCCGGCAAACCGTACAGTTCGGTAGCTTTGATGATTGGTGCGATAAAAGCGAAACTACTGCCCAAAAAAATAGGAACAATGCCTTTCGTTATTAAATGAAAAACTAATGTTCCTACGCCTGCGGTAAACAGTGCTATTGACGGATCCATACCCACTAAAAGCGGGACTAAGACCGTAGCCCCAAAAGCTACGAAAAGAAATTGAACACCCACAATGGTTTTTGTGAAAGGTGTAAGCGACTTTTTATTTTCCATATTTTATTGTCTATAAATTAAAAACTGCACAAAGTTAACATAATTTTTAACTATTCGATATTTAATACTCTTTATTTCTTTCGGAAAAACAGAATTTGTAAATACAACTTCGATAAAAATAATATGAGGTGGCGATTCTCTCTAAAGCCATTGATTTTCTCTGTACCACTCAACTGTTTTTTCCACACCTTCTTTCAGACCATATTTTGGTATGAAATCAAGGTCGGTTTTGAGAGGTGTGGTATCGCATGCCCAATTGCGTTGCTTCATGATTTTATATTTGTCGGAATTGAAAGTAGTTGATTTTCCTAACATTGCAAACAATTTTTCGCTTATCCATGCAGCCGCTTTTACCAGCAACAACGGTACTTTTAATCTGATTACTCTATTTTTTTTAAGAGCTTGTTGTACTATGCGGTTAAATTCAGAATCGGTGTAGATATCGCCGTCGGCAACATTATATTCTTTACGAACAATCTGTTTATCAATACAATCGAATACAATTCTCACTAAATCTTCCACATATATAAACGATAGTATCTGTTTGCGAAAACCTGCACCCACGTTTAGCCCTTTCTTCACGGCTCGCATCAATATAAGGTAATCTTTGTCGCGAGGACCGTAAACACCTGTCGGACGGAGTATTACATACGGGAAATTTTCTATATTTTTTAAATATTCTTCCGCTTTTAGTTTGCTTTTGCCATACTCCGTGTTGGGGTTTGGTTTTGCATCGAAGGGTAAGGGTGTGTAGTTTTTCTCATCGCCTAAGCCGATTGCTCCCAGTGTGCTCATAAATACAAAAGTGTCAGGTACTGATTTAGTTTCAACAAGCGAATCTGCTAAGTTTTTAACATGTAGATAATTGACATCGTAGAAATCCGATTTTTTTCTGGCTTTTGTCAATCCTGCTATATGAACGATAGCATCAAACTTGCCGTTTTCACGATAAAAATCTCTTAACTGTGCTGTCAGCATATCTTTATTGTTATAATTTAAATCGATAAAACGGATACGTTCGTCTTGCAAATATTTTCTGCTACTGCTTGCTCTGATGCCTGCCCACACATCGTATCCCAATTTTAAAGCCATATCGATAGCTGTACTGCCGATAAATCCGCTCGCTCCGGTAATAAGAATCTTTTTCTCTTTCATATCTGTTAAAAACTGAAGGCAAATTTAACCATTACATACCAAATATAGAAGTAAAACTATTCAAAAATTATTTGAATGTCGGTAATAGAATATTTTTTTGTTACTTTGTACCGACTAAAATCGGTTTTTGTTGTTTAAATATCAATAATATCCCAAAATATGAGCAAAAGGAATAAAACTTCACAGATTTCCACTAAAATAAAAAGGAAAGAGTTAGAACAAATTGTTGTAGCATTTCTGACCAATAATATAGATAAGCAATTTAATTATAAACAGATAGCTGCTGCGATAAATATAAAGGGCGAAGATGGACGCCGCTCTCTGATAAAGGTACTCGACAGGCTTAGAGACAGTGATGTGTTGCTCGAAACATCGAGAGGAAAGTATCGGGCAAATAATAGAGGTCTCATATTGGAAGGGCGATTTGAAAGACGAAGTAACGGCAAAAACTTTTTCGTTCCAGACGATGACGGCAATATCGTGAATATTCCCGAAAGAAACAGCAAACATGCCATGAATGGC
Organism: Bacteroidota bacterium; assembly: GCA_041846575.1. Classification (GTDB taxonomy): domain Bacteria; phylum Bacteroidota; class Bacteroidia; order Bacteroidales; family Dysgonomonadaceae; genus JBGZFC01. The sequence continues at coordinate 30,397 of JBGZFC010000002.1, read as the reverse complement.
GACCGTGTACGTGTGCAACTGCTTGCAAAACGCAAACGTGCCGATACAGAAGGTGTGGTTGTTGAGGTTTTGCAACGAGCACAAAGTAGATTTGTAGGAGTATTAGAGGTGCAGAAGCATTTTGCATTTTTGATAATGGACAGCAAGTTTTTGGCAAATGATATATTTGTTTCGTTAGAAGATTTAAACGGTGCGAAAAATGGAGAAAAAGTGGTGGTTGAGATTGTGGAATGGCCTGCCAAAGCTAACAACCCGATTGGAAAAGTTGTCGATATTTTGGGTAACCCGGGTAATAACGATGCCGAAATGCACGCTATTCTTGCTCAATATAATTTACCCTATAGCTATCCGAAAAATTTGGAAAAAGCGGCTGACAAAATTTCTGCAACCATTTCCGAAGAGGAGATAGCCAAACGTGAAGATTTTCGCAATGTATTTACTCTCACTATCGACCCGAAAGATGCCAAAGATTTTGATGATGCGCTTTCCGTGCGTAAAATATCGGCAAATATGTGGGAGGTTGGTGTTCATATTGCTGACGTTACTCACTACGTGAAACAGGGAGATGTTATTGATCGCGAAGCCGAAAATAGAGCTACATCTATATATTTGGTTGATAGAACGATTCCGATGCTACCCGAGAAATTGAGCAACGAACTCTGTTCTCTTCGTCCGCATGAAGACAAACTCTGTTTTTCCGTGATTTTTGAAATGGACAATAATGCGGAAGTTAAAAGACATCGCATCGTTCGCACGGTTATACACTCCGATTGCAGACTTTCGTATGAAGATGCACAAAACATTATAGAAACGGAAAAAGGAGATTTCAGCACGGAAATTCTCACGTTAAATTCGTTGGCACAACAGCTGCGACAACGCCGATTTGCCGAAGGTGCAATCAATTTTGACAGGTATGAAGTTAAATTCAATATCGACGAGAAAGGGAAACCGTTAGGTGTATATTTTAAAGAAGCAAAAGAAGCTAATCATTTGATTGAAGAGTTTATGTTGCTTGCCAATCGCACAACAGCCGAAACAATAGGTAACGTACCCAAAAACAAACACCCGAAAACGTTTGTATATCGAATTCATGATGTGCCCGACCCCGAAAAATTGGATGCTCTCAATACTTTTATCTTGCGTTTCGGTCACAAAATAAAAACTGAAGGAGCCAAGGTCGATGTTGCCAAAAGTATCAACTCTTTGTTGGATAAAGTACAAGGTCGTCCCGAAGAGAATTTAATTGAGACTATCGCTATTCGTACCATGTCGAAAGCGATATATTCTACCAAAAATGTGGGACACTACGGTTTGGCGTTCAATTACTACACCCATTTTACATCGCCCATACGTCGATATCCCGATATGATAGTTCATCGTTTGCTCGAACGTTATCTTGATGGTGGGCAAAGCGTTAATCAAAACAATTTGGAAGACGAGTGTAAGCACTGTTCCGAAATGGAGCAAGTGGCAGCTAACGCCGAACGTGATTCTATAAAATATAAGCAAGTTGAGTTTATGTCAGACAAAATCGGAAAAGTTTATGACGGCGTTGTTTCCGGCATTACCGAATGGGGAATTTATGTCGAATTAAACGAGAATAAGTGCGAAGGAATGATCCCTATACGTGAATTGGATGACGATTTTTATGAATTGGACGAGAAAAACTATCGATTGATAGGCAGAAGAACTCGTCGTGAATATCGACTCGGGCAACACATCTCCATACAAGTAGCAAAAGCCAACTTGGAACGAAAACAGTTAGATTTTGTATTGGCGTAGATTTAGATTTTGAGATTAATATGAAACGGACTACTCTCGTGATTATTCTTTTCATGTTTTGCGTGAATATTTCGCATCTTCATTCGCAAAATTTAGATATAAATATTTTAAAAGCAATAAATCATATCGATGCAGGAAAAGGATTTAACAATACCATACTTTTTATTACCAATGCCGAACCATATCTCGAAGTTGCCGGAGTACTGGGAACAGGTCTGTATGGTTGGTTGAATGATGATAAAAAACTAAAAGAGACCTCTATCACAACGGGAGTGGCTCTTGGTGTAAACTTAGCATTTACTTATGCCATAAAGACAGTTGTGAACAGACCGCGTCCGATGATTACATATCCCGATGCAATAATTAACCACGGACTTACTTTGACTGAAAAGTCTTTTCCTTCGGGGCATACATCGTCGGCTTTTACGTTTGCTACAACTTTATCAATAGCTTATCCGAAGTGGTATGTAATAGTTCCATCTTACGTCTGGGCTTCTACAATAGCATTTACGAGATTATATTTGGGAGTTCATTATCCGTCGGATGTATTGGGCGGAATATGTGTAGGTGTTGGAAGTGCTTTTCTTTCTCATGAGATAAAAAAATGGTATCAAAATGAGTATCGAAATAAGAAAGGGACATCACAAAATGCAGCGAAAGCTTATATGGGGATTGGAGGAGGAGTGGTGTATTAAGATAGTGCGAGTAGTAGAGATTGAGATGGAGAGATGAGGCTATTAATTATCAATGAACAATTAGCAATTTGACTCTCTTTCGGCTGTGTTAAGAGCATAATATTTAATCTTTTGTTATTATCTTAAAATCAAAGATAGAAAAAATGCATTTTACACACTTTTAGGGATAGTGTGATTTTGTGGTCAGATAAGTAGTCGCGAATACTTGGTTAGGTCGTAAATACGAAATCGAAAAACCAATATTATTTTGTTGCTTTTCGTGTTTCTCTAATAGCCTTCGATTTTTTTAAAAGTTTAAGAACAACTCTTTGATAATTCACAAAATGTTTGAGTTTTCCTGAAAGTAGAGATAAAAAAGCTTTCTTTTCTGCTGCCATAACGCTGTATGCGAATGATTTTGCAGGTGAGTATAAGGGATTTACGGCTTCGGTTAAAAAATAGATATATTCCATATAGAAAAACTTACTCGCATCTGTTTTTCTTTTTTCTCTATCGTGATAAGCAAATGCGTGAGGAACAAAGCCAATCTCAAATCCTTTACATTTTATTCGTTGACAGAAGTTTACATCTTCTCCGTAATGCGGAAAGATGGGTGCAAATCCGCCCGCTGTTTTTATTACTGAAATTGGGATTAGCCAAATGGCTGCATTGATAAAATTACACGTAACAGGATATTCCGGTAGATTCAAAACATCTTGTTTTGTTTTTAATCCGGTATAAGTTGAAAACCCGAAATCCAATTTATCCCCCGTCCCGTTTAAGTGAACAGGAGACAGAATTCCAAAATTAGGATTGTTTACGAATGCCACAATTAGCTTTTCTATTGTCTCTTTCTCAACCCAAGCGTCTTGATTTAACAACAAAACGTAATCGAAATTATTTTCAATTGCATATTGAAAACCTATGTTGTTAGCTTTGCCAAATCCCATATTTTTACTGTTTTCAATAAGCGTTACTTTTGGATAACGTTCACGAATAATTTCGCATGTATTGTCGGAAGAAGCATTGTCAATAACAAGAACTTCGGACTCAAGAGACGATTTTTCAAGCGAAGATATGCAAGCATATATCCATTTTTCAAAATTGTAGGAAACTATAATTGTACAAACTTTCATCTGTTTTTTCTTTTAGCAAACCAATTTTCAATCTCTTTCAGCATTTCGAGTTTCATCAATTTGCAGGCAAAAATGTATAAAACAGCGATTGCGATAAGATTTGTAATAATATAAAGCAGGTTGTTCTCAATCTTTTGAGAAATAAAATAAGATATTGCTGCACAAAACACTGCCGTAAGCATATAAGGAGCAATATCTTTCAGTAAATCAATCAGATTGTATCGTATAAGTTTTCCCGATAAAACTACGGAAATAATCAACGTGATTACCACATAGATTATCCAACTTACAGCCAATGCCATAACTCCGTGAGGGAAAAGCAAAACAATGAGTAAAATCAGAATTATCCCTTTTACGATTTCAATTCCCAAAAAATATCGCGGATTCTCTTTAGCGATAAAAAGCTCATTAAAGATAAATATAAATGGTGATAACATTCCTGCAAAAGTCAATACCTGAAAAAACGGTACCGAATCCAACCACTTTTCTTTGAAAAACAGATAGAATACAGGCTCGGCAACGACAATCATTGCGAAACCGATAGGAAACGAAAGAAAAGCAATTGACTTTATTATTTTACTCACAACACGTCTCAACCTTTCTGTCTGTTCGTTTATTTCCGAAAGAATAAGCATCGCCACCTGTCTGAAAGTGTTACTCAACGTTAGAAACGGAATATCCTGATATTTTTTTGCCTGATTGAAATACGCCACTTGGCTCATAGGGTAAAAGACTGCTATCAGAGTGGGATAAATATTGTTGATAGTTGTGGATATGGCTGATGTTGCGAGTAGTTTATTGCTGAAAGCGAAAAAGGTTCGCAAACTCGATTTGCTAAACCGTTCAGTCGGTCGCCATTTGGAGTAAAACCACAAAAAGAGGCTTCTGCAAAAAGCGTAAAGCAAAACTTGTGCAACCAAAGCCCACACGCCATATCCTGCAATTGCCATTACAACGGCTACTACATTGGCGATAAATAGTGCAAGCATATTTATCTTTGTAAGTCCCTTGAAATTAGCCTTTTTCGTGATAATTGTTTGATGAATAAGACCAAACGCATTGCAGATTAAAGATAAAAAAAGAACTCTGACAATGTTTGCAATAACAGGAGTGTGAAAAATATTTGCCAAAAGCGGTGCGGTAAAAAAGAAAACCAGATAAAGAACAACGCTTAGCGATATGTTGAAATAAAAAACGGTAGAGTAATCGCTTTCCGTCAACTCTTTTTTATTCAGCAAAGTTCTGCCAAATCCGCTATCAATCAAAATTGATGAAAATGCCACAAAAACAGACAATGAGCCAATCATACCGTAAGCTTCTGTTGCAACGATATTCATAAGAATAAGCATACTCGCGAAATTGAGTATCTGTTGCCCAAACTTATCTACGAATGACCAAAAAAGAGAAACCGTTGTTTTTTTCTTTAATGTGGAATCTGCCATGCCAAAGATTATTTTATTATGCAAAAATACACTATATTTGAATATAATTTCACATTTAATGGCTTTTTCAGAAGAAATAAAACAATTTGCACTATCACTGGGCTTTGATGCGTGCGGTATCTGTTGTGCTAAAAACAGCGGACAAGAGACGAAATACCTGGATTGGATTTCGCAAAACTGCCATGCCGATATGACCTATTTAGAGCGAAATATTGATAAACGACTCGACCCGCGTTTGTTGGTGGATAATGCCAAATCTGTTATCTGTGTGGCACTTAACTACTATCCGCGAGAAAAGATGCCCGACGATGTTCCGCAATTTGCCTACTATGCTTACGGAGAAGATTATCACGATGTTGTGAAAGCTAAACTCAACCAACTCTTCAATTTTATAAAACTTCGTTATCCCGATGTGTCGGGACATGCTTTTTCCGACTCTGCTCCTGTTTTAGAGCGATTTTGGGCAGCGCAAGCTGGAATAGGATTTGTAGGTAAAAACTCTCTGATTATAATTCCGAACAAAGGGTCCTATTTTTTTCTCGGCGAATTGATTATCGATTTGGAATTGGACTACGATAAACCCATTTCGCAAAATTGCGGAAATTGTACCCGATGTATCGACAGTTGTCCGACAAAAGCTATAGAAAAGCCTTATCGAATAAATGCCAATCGGTGTATATCGTATCAAACCATTGAAAATAAAAACGAAATAGCTCCCGATATTGTTTCGCAACTCAATAATAACGTTTACGGATGCGATATTTGTCAGAAAGTGTGTCCATGGAACAGATTTGCCAAACCGCACAACACTCCCGATTTTATTCCGTCGGAATCGTTTTTATCGCTCAATATGGAAAAATTGAGCGAAATGGATGAAGACACATTTAAAAGCGTTTTTAAAAAATCGGCTGTAAAACGAGCTAAATTTGCAGGGTTGAAACGAAATGTAGAAGCATTAAATAAAAAACGGTAATCTTTTCAATAGCATAAAAAATTGGTGTATTCTGCAATTATTTTTATCTTTGTACTCATATATGCAAGACCCATTTGACATTCACACCAATCGTAATTTTCAAGATAACGAACGCGATTATGAGAACGCTTTGCGTCCTCTCTATTTCGACAGTTTTTCCGGTCAGGATAAGATTGTGGAGAACTTGAAAGTTTTTGTCAGCGCTGCTCGTATGCGTGGCGACTCGTTAGACCATGTTTTGTTGCACGGTCCGCCCGGATTGGGAAAGACCACGCTGTCAAATATTATTGCAAACGAGTTGAATGTCGGATTGAAACTTACATCAGGTCCGGTGTTGGACAAGCCTGGCGATTTGGCGGGTATTCTCACTTCGTTGGCGCCTAACGATGTGCTTTTTATCGATGAAATTCATCGTCTTTCTCCCATTGTAGAGGAGTATCTCTATAGTGCAATGGAGGATTATCGCATTGATATACTTATAGATAAAGGTCCAAGTGCACGTTCCATCCAGATAGATTTAAATCCGTTCACTTTGATAGGTGCTACCACTCGAAGCGGCTTGCTTACAAGTCCGTTACGTGCTCGTTTCGGTATAAATTTGCATTTGGAATATTATGATATCGACACTCTTACCGGAATAGTTTTGCGTTCGGCAGATATTCTGAATATAGAGTGTGCCGTGAATGCCGCCAAAGAGATTGCTTCGAGAAGTCGAGGGACACCACGTATTGCTAACGCTTTGTTGCGTCGTGTAAGAGATTTTGCACAGGTAAAAGGAACAGGGAAAATAGATAAGGAGATTTCGGCATATTCGCTCGAAGCTCTTAATATCGATAAATACGGATTGGATGAAATTGATAACAAAATTCTGCTTACCATTATCGATAAGTTTAGAGGTGGTCCTGTGGGTATTTCTACTATTGCAACAGCTGTAGGCGATGATGCAGGTACCATAGAGGAGGTTTACGAGCCTTTCCTTATAAAAGAGGGATTTATCAAGCGGACACCACGTGGCAGGGAGGTTACTGAACTTGCTTATAAGCATTTAGGTCGCAAAAGATATGATGAGCAAGCTTTTTTGTTCGACTAATCTTCTTTATGTATATCCGTATCTGTTTCTAAATTTAACTATTCTCTGGTTTCATACAGGGACTAACGGCTTTAAGTCCGTTCGTATCGTTGCTGAGACTTGCAGCTAATTTATTTCTTTTATCAACCCAACAAACCACGTGTAGCGGTTGATTGCAGCGCTAATAAGCAACACGAGAACAGCATTTAGAAATGATGATTTCGGATAATCTTTTTTATTTTTATGGTTCTGAGTATTGAGACCTGAGAGAGTTTTGTGCTAAAGCAACAGGCAGCAGATTACTGACCGTCAAAAAAAACGTAAAAAAAGATGCGATAAAGTCACATCTTTTTTTTGTATATTATAAATATAAAATCCGAAATTGAAAATCAAAGGTCTTTTGTCTTGTATCTCAAAAGATTAATATGAACTAAAAATCATATCCAATTTCATTTTTTCAGGTTTTTTGTCAATTCTAACAGCAGATGGTTTTATCAAATTAGATACAGAAGATATTATTTCTGTTCCGTTCTGACCGGTACTATATGTAGCATCAACCGGAACCAGGTAATACACAAGATCGAAAGGTTCGTTATGTAACTTTTTGTAATGATTAACTATGCTCGAGATATTTCTAAACTCATATGAGTAGGTCTGTTTGTTGAACTTAGCCACGAAAGTTGTTTTGCCGTCGGGAAGTTTTCTCTTTTCAAAGAATCCATTTTCTGAAGGATTTTCAACTAATAACGAATCTTTTGGTATAAGCAACAGATAATTCGGAGGTGTAAGTTTTATTGTTTCGTCTGTTATCGCATCCGGTATTGCATTAATAACTAATCGGGCTTGATTTAGAGCATGCGATTTTATTTTGGAGTAAATTTGGGAGAACGGGAATGTAATCTGTGTATTTATACCTGCCGGACTTTTAATATATGTATGATTTTGGTTGTCAAATATGAGTTGATCGTTGTCGTTCTTGATTTGATTCAACAGTGTAACTTCGGGTGTGGAATTCAATTTGAATATTTTAGTAGTTGTTGAGTCTGTCTGAACAGGATAAGTGTAATGTACAGCCAAAGAGGTGCTGTTTACATTCAACAATGTGCTATACCCAAAACCTGTTGTAATGTACAAACCCGGGAAAAAAGAGTTGAAAGTTTCCGAATCGGGAGTATTACCGTCATGTGCTTCTTTGTAATTATTTAAAAATGTTAGAATATTTTGACCAATTGAAGTTGGCAAATTCACATGAATATCATAAACCGTAACAGGATATGCCGAAGTTCCAACATAGTAATATTCAATACGTGAGGTAGCATTTTTTCCGGTAAAAAACTGTTCTCCAATAGATGCTGTCATATCGGAAAATATAGTCGGATTAATATTTGTGTAGCTGCTTTTTCTTGGTAGTCTGTCCTCTAATTTGTAGATTTTCAGGCTCATAGGAGCTAATGAGTCTCCAATGATTGAAGTGTAAGAAACGGTTAATCGAACAGAATCTATCACGGCATCTTTTTCGAAATCTAATTTTTCGGGATAAAAGAATTCAGTAGCATAATCGGCTCTTATTGAGCCAAACATCGGGTCGAGGTATTCACCAAGAACGGGATACTTTGTTCTTGAAAAAACAGAATCTACTTCTACAGAAATAGCATCTATAGATAGAGTATCAGTAGCCATCGTCAATTCGTCGATATCGGGTTGTATGCTATATCCGATTTCCTTTAACGTATCGTCGCACGAATACAACAGTATTACTAAAATCAATAATAAACTGTAAATGCTTTTTATTTTCATTGTTCTTTACAATATTGAGTACGCAAATATCTAAAAAAAAAAGGAAATAAGAACGATTGTTCTCTGTTAATACTTCCTTTTTTAAAGATAATTGTGTATAAGCTATGCGAAAATATTTATAGCGTTAATTTTTTTAAGAGATTTATCAATTTATTTTGTCGTAAAAATCATCTATTTCAGAATAGAATTTTTCCGAATCGGAATTGAAGTTGAGAATCGGTATTTCTTTATCTTGGGCATATTTAATAAAATCATTGTCGGTATTTTCACAACCTTCAATTATGCCGTCGGAGTATTCGATTGCCAATTTCATGAGATTTTTATAATCCATAGGACCTATTTTTTTTATCTCTTCCATCTCTTTGTCTCCAATTGTATCGAAACGGAGTTTTTCTGCAATTTTGGAGTCAAATGTTTTTTTGAACGGTTCGTCATAAAGAGAGGAGATAACTTTTGCACCGCCTATGCACGGGTCATCTTTATATCCTTTTTTGATGTAATAAGGAGCCAATGCCGAAAACCATCCGTGACAATGAATAACATCTGGTACCCAACGAAGTTTTTTTATTGTTTCGAGAACTCCGCGAATAAAAAATATGCTTCTCTCATCGTTATCGTCATATTCCAGACCGTTTTCATCAACAAGGGTCTCTCTGTCTTTGAAAAAATCGTCGTTATCAATAAAGTAAACCTGCATCCGTGCGGCTTGAATAGATGCTACTTTAATTACAAGAGAATGGTCTGTATCATCAATAATAAGATTCATACCCGATAGACGAATCACTTCGTGGAGTTGATTTCTACGCTCGTTGATACAGCCGTATTTTGGCATAAAAGTGCGTATTTCGTGTCCATTTTCTTGAATTTTTTGTGGTAAATATCTGGAAGTGTTCGAAATATGAGATTCAGGAAGATAAGGGAAAATCTCTTGTGTAATGTATAGAATATTTTTCTGATTCATTTGAAATACTTTTGTTTATTTTCTACAAAGATAATAAAAAAAATCCGCATAATCGCAAAATAAATTCCTTACTTTTTGTTCTAACTTCTGATATTTAGTACTTTGCAACATTATTTTAAAAATAAAAAGAATATAATTCGATATATATTTTTTAGTTTTGCAAAAATCTTGTTCCTTTGCACTTTTAAAACAAACTATGATTGTAGTTAACAAAATATCGGAACTTCGTGAAGCTCTTAAAAGTTTAAATGCAGAAAATAAAGTTGTGGGGTTTGTACCTACGATGGGAGCTTTGCATCAAGGACATGCCGCATTGGTAAGGCAAAGTGTGAAAGAGAATGAAATCTCTGTTGTCAGTATTTTTGTGAATCCTACGCAATTCAACAATAAAGAGGATTTGCGATTATATCCCAAAACACCGCAAGCGGATTTGGATTTGTTGCGTGATATAGGTGTTGATATTGCTTTTATGCCCGAAGTGGAGGAGATGTATCCCGAGCCTGACACGCGAGAGTTCGACTTTGGCAATTTAGACAAGGTAATGGAGGGCAAATATCGCCCCGGACATTTTAATGGTGTAGCGCAAATAGTGAGCAAACTGTTTGTTTTTGTGGAGCCGAATAGAGCATATTTCGGAGAGAAAGATTTTCAACAGTTGGCAATTATCCGCCAAATGGTAAAACAGTTGTCTATGCCTATTGAGATTGTCGGAGTGCCTATTGTACGTGAAGATAGCGGTTTGGCGATGAGCAGTCGCAACGAGAGATTATCTTCTCAAGAGCGAAAAACGGCTGCCAATATCTATAAAACACTTTGCGAAAGTAAGAATTTGTATCCGCAGTCAAAGCCGGGTGAAATAATAAATCAAGTAGTAGATACAATAAACAAAATAGATGGTTTGAGTGTTGAATATTTTGAAATTGCTGATGGTAACACATTGCAATCTGTTTCGGAATGGAGCGATTCTGAATATGTAGTTGGCTGTATTACAATTTTTTGTGGTGAAGTTAGACTTATCGATAATATCAAGTATAAATAAAGAAAAATGTTAGTTGAAGTATTAAAATCGAAAATACATAAAGCAAGGGTTACCGATGCTAACCTAAACTATGAAGGCAGTATTACTATTGACGAAGATTTGATAGATGCTGCAAATATGTTTGTAAACGAAAAGGTGGCGGTTGTGAATAATAATAACGGTGCAAGATTCGAAACGTATATTATTCGCGGTGAACGTGGTTCAGGGACTATCTGTTTAAACGGAGCTGCTGCCCGACTTGTTCAGAAAGATGATGTTGTAATAATTATGAGCTATGCCCACATGTCGATGGAGGAAGCCAAAAATTTTACACCAACCGTTATAAATATAAAAAACGATAAAAACAGGATAGTGTAATTAACATCAATTCGAGTTATGTATAATATGAACCGCCGATTGAAGTTTAATAAACAATTGTCGGTTTTTTTTTAATCCAAAAATAAGCTGAAGTGTATTCCAAGAAGCATATAATAAAAATAAGTACTCCTATCTTTTTGAGTTTGTTGACACAAAATCTCGTTCAGGTAGTTGATACCGCCTTTCTCGGCAGAGTGGGAGAGGTAGAGTTGGGTGCTTCGGCTTTAGCGGGAATTATATATATTGCCATTTTTACAATTGGTTTCGGTTTCAGCATGGGAAGTCAAATCCTTATTGGAAGAAGAAACGGAGAGCAAAATTACGATCGTATCGGTAATATTGTTGTACAAGGAGCACTTTTTCTTTTATTACCGGCTCTGCTATTTATTTTGGCTTTTAAGTTAGGATTGTCAGACGGATTAAAATTTCTTTTTAAGTCTGACAATGTGAGTGGTGGTGTTGCCGAATATTTAGATTGGCGGGTTTATGGTTTTATTTTTGCATTTACAAATGCAATGTTTCGTGCTTTCTTTGTCGGAATTGCAAGAACAAAGGTTTTGATACACAACTCGCTTGTGATGCTGATAGTCAATTTGATTCTTGACTATGGACTGATTTTCGGTAATTTTGGTTTGCCGGAAATGGGTATCGGCGGAGCAGCTTTGGCTTCGGTTATCGCCGAATTTTCGTCAACTCTGTTTTTTGTGTTTTACATTATAAAAACGGTTGATTTAGAGAAATACGGATTTAAAAATACTAGATTTCAGTGGGTTGTAATAAAAAGAATATTAAGTATTTCAACCTATATGATGGTGCAATATCTGCTTTCGATAGTTATATGGATGATGTTTTTTGTTTTTATTGAGAACTATTTGGGTGAACGTTCGTTAGCAGTTTCCAATATTATACGAAGTTTGTATAATATATTGACAATACCGACGCTTGCTCTTAGTTCTGCGGTAAATACAATGGTAAGCAATACTATCGGTGCCGGAAGAAAAGAAGAGGTGCCCAAATTGATAAAAAAGGTTGTACTGATGAGTGTTTTGTGTATGTTAACGATTATGATGGTAGTAGTTTTACTGCCTGAATTTATGGTGCACATTTATACTAACGATGCGCAACTGGTAGCCGATACGGTGCCGGTACTCTATGTGCTGCTTACCTTTATGCCTGTTTATGGTTTAGGGTCGGTTGTTTTTAGTGCTGTTTCGGGTACGGGGAATACACATAAGGCTCTGCTGTTTGAGATAATATCACTTTCCGTATATCTCTTTTATATCTGGTTTATTGTGGCTTACCTGCGTCTTTCGGTAGTTTGGGCTTGGACAAGTGAACATGTATATTGGTCGCAACTGTTTATTTACTCTATTTTATATCTTAAATATGGAAAGTGGAGGGAGAAGGAGATATAGAAGTAGTTAAAGTTTGCTTTTTATTAAGGCATTATAGTCCACTATATCTAATTCACGTTAGTTTATCTGTTCACTGTCAACTTGTTTTCTTGATTTAATATCATGTGAAGTGATTCGCTTGATGGTGATGAGTATTGAGTTACGCATTTCAGGTTGTGAGTTTCGAGTTTTGAGTTTTAATTAGTTTATTAGCTGTTAATTCCGGATTAGCTGCTACTTATTCAAATATAAGAAAGTCTTGTGTTCCGGCTCTGTCAGACGCGTCATGCCACGTCTTTTTTATCAGCAACGTCAAAAACAGGTTTGTTCACTTCCTTTTGTGTTTTATAATCTATATCCTAATGAAAGTGATTGTTACGCAACTCGTACAAATTGTCGCTCAACGCTGGCGGAATATTTAATGGATTTGAGTAGGATTGAGCAGATAAAGATACCGGATTTATAGACAGTAATAAGGATATTACAATTGTCAACTCCGCCCATTTAGTTTGCCGTTTCCTCATTATCTGATTTGGGGGAAATCAAGAGTTGTTCGAGATAATTTCGATAATCTCCGATGCAATATCTTTTTTGTTTTTCAACGTCAAAGCCCAACTTTTTCCCTGATTTGATATTACGGTTACTTTATTGGTGTCGTGTCCGAATCCCGCTCCTTTGTCTTTTAAAGAATTGAGAACGATAAAGTCGAGATTTTTTTTCGCCATTTTGCTTTGAGCATTCTCCATTTCATTATCGGTTTCGAGTGCGAAGCCTACAAGTATCTGATTATCACGCTTCTGTTTTCCCAAAGTGGCGGCTATATCGGGATTGGGTGTAAGAGTAATAGATAAATTTTCGCCCTCTTTCCGTTTTATCTTTTCCGTTACATAAGTGTCTGGGCGGTAATCGGCTACTGCTGCCGACATAATTGCTATATCCGTGTCGGGAAAATATTTCAATGCAGTGTCGTGCATCTCTTGAGCCGATTCTACATTTATGCGGGTGATATTGGGATGTGTTACGGATAGAGCCGATGGTCCCGATACGAGTATTACCTCAGCACCGTGTTCGGCAAAAGATTCGGCAATGGCAAAACCCATTTTCCCGGTCGAAAAATTTCCTATAAAACGGACAGGGTCAATACGTTCGTAGGTTGGTCCCGCCGTGATTAATATTTTTTTTTTGTCGAAAGTTTGTTGTTGCGAAAAAAAACTTTCCAAACAAGAGACAATATTCTCCGGCTCTTCCATACGTCCTTTGCCATGCAAGTGGCTGGCAAGCTCGCCTTCGGCTGCTTCTATTATCTTTACTCCGTCAGATTTTAATGTCCTGATATTTCTGATAGTGGAGATATGTTTATACATGTCTAAATCCATTGCCGGAGCAATAATAACAGGAGCTTTTATCGATAAATATGTGGTTATAAGCATATTGTCTGCAACGCCACAAGCCATTTTACCAATGGTGGATGCTGTGGCAGGAGCTATAAGCATTAGGTCTGCCCACAATCCTAAATCTACGTGACTGTGCCAGGTGCCGTCTTTTGCCGCGAAAAATTCGCTTATTACCGGTTTACCCGACAGGGTAGAGAGTGTGAGTGGTGTGATAAACTCTTTTCCGGCAGGAGTAATTACTACTTGTACTTCCGCACCCTTTTTTATCAATAGACGTATAATCGATGCCGATTTGTAGGCGGCTATACTTCCTGTTATTCCCAATACTATTTTCTTACCTTGTAGTGATGACATAGACGTATATAATAATGTGTAAATTTATCAATCGCAAATTTACATGTTTTTTGTTGAATCGGCTTACAGAATGACAAAAATAAGAATTATTATTTAGTTTATTGATTTTTTGAAGATATTTTGAGGGTAACGAGTTTCTGGGTACGAGTTTGACGGGTTACGTGGTGCGGGTAACGAATGTGAGATGATGATTTTGCCTTTGTCGGAGAGATTTGTAATCCCTACTTCCAGAAAAGCTGATAGTGAAAAGTTGCGACAGAACGGCTGCGTGACCTGGATAAAGAGATACTTAGCGAATTTTACGGTTAATCTTTGCCTACCTTTGCGTGAAACATAAATCGAAAATCGTAAATAACTTGTCGTGTCTTGACTCTTTTGTCTTGGTGTTTTGGCTCTTTTGTCTTATATCTATCATTCCAGCAATTATTAGAACATCTTTTTATGGATTTCGGTTTAATTTTGGTTATAAAAAGTTAAATAAGCAAATATTTATAGTACTATATATTGCATATTACTATGTATGGTGTATATTTGCATTGTAATTCATACAAATAAAAACAAAATGAACGTAGAGAATACACAAAGTCAAATGAAAAAGGGGGTACTTGAGTACTGTATTTTGGCTATTATCAAACAAGGAGAAGCCTATCCCGGTGATATTACCGACGAGATGAGAGCTGCAGGTATGGATATTTTTGAGGGTACTCTGTATCCGTTGTTGAATAGATTGAAAAATGCTGATATACTATCTTACAGATGGGTGGAGAGTAGTTCCGGTCCACCAAGAAAGTATTTTAGCCTTACCGAAAAAGGGGAACAATTTTATTCCCTTCTCGAGATAACATGGCGCGAACTCTCATCGGGAGTAGAAGCGGTAATTACAAACAAAAACAAATTAGAAACAAATAATAATACAACAGAACAATGAAAAAAGTAATAAATATCAACTTCTGCGGGCAAGTAATTGCCATTGAAGAGACCGCTTACGAACTTCTGAAACAGTATATTGCAAGTTTGAAAAACTATTTTTCTAAAGAGGATGGGGGAGATGAGATTGTGAGTGATATAGAGAGCCGAATTGCTGAACTCTTCGGTAATCGTTTGAAACTAGGTATAAATTGTATTACAGATGAAGATGTTGAATCAATTATTACAAGTATCGGTCGTCCCGAAGATTTCGACCCCGAGTATAGAGACTCTGAACAAGGCAGCGGTAAATCAGATAGTAGTAAATCGTTTGAAAGCGAATCTAAAGTAGACAACTTGCCTCGAAAACTATATAGAAACAGTAACGACAAAATAATTGGCGGTGTTTGTAGCGGATTGGCGCACTATTTCAAAATAGACCCGGCGTGGATGCGAATTATATTCGTGCTGTTATTTAGCGTACTGTTTTGGGTTTATATTATTCTTTGGATTGTATTGAGACCAATGGCTTTGGAAAGTAATATCTCGAAAAGACTTTACAGAAATCCTAACAGTAGATATTTGGGTGGTGTCTGTGGAGGAATAGCTGCATATTTTAAGATAGAAGCCTGGATTCCACGTCTTGTTTTCCTTGCGCCGCTTTTGATAGGTTCGTTTGGAATACTCTCTTTTCCTTTTACATTGTTCAGAGATACTTTTGATATATTTGACTATAATTGGAATATTAATGGTGGAATTGTTATAGTCTATATTGTGCTTTGGATAATTTTGCCGATGGCAACTACTGTAAAGCAAAAATTAGAGATGATGGGCGAGGAGGAGTATATACAGTCGTTGCGAGCAACCGTAAGTGATAACGTTTCTCAGACAAAAAACAAATATGCTGATGTTTCTACCGATTCAATTTCTAATTACACGGTTGACAATGAGAATAATATAGCCGCATCACCTTTGAGTCAAATGCCACCGTCTCCACCTGCAAACGGAGGAAACAAGAAGAGAACCGATAACTCTGAAACTTCATCACATTCGGGTTGTTTGACTTCTTTGGGAGTATTTGCCAAGATAATATTTTTTGCATTTGCAGGAATATTTGCAGTTGTTTTGGCTGTTGTTATTTTTGCTTTTATTTTTGCCGGAGCACAAATTATACCGTTGAAATTGTTGTTTGTCAATTCGGGTATAGAGACTAACTTGTTGTGGTTGTTTGGAGTTTTATCTATTGGTGTGCCATTTTTGGCTATTGTTTTGTGGATTATTCGTCGTTCGATGAGAGCTAAATCTCGACCTGTTATTGGTGCTGTAGCTTCTGTTTTGTGGGTTATAGGAATTCTCAGTGGATTGGCTCTGTCGTTAAAAATTGCAAATAAATACTCATCGGAAAGTACAATACACAACTCAATTCAACTAAGTCCGATAGCTTCAAACACTCTTTATGTGGAACCTGTTTTTGAGAGTGCTGATTTGTATCAATTTAGAACCGGATTTGGTCCGGGTACATATCTCGATGAGTTGCCATATTATGATGAGCAAAAAGATTCGTTGTTTTTTCATGATATAGATGTGGATATTGTCGAGAGTAAAGATTCGCTTTTCTATGTAAATACGGCAAGCAGCAGTTACGATAACAGTAAATCGAAGGCAAAAAATAATATTCGTCAATACTCATTTTCCATTCAACAAAAAGATTCGTTGCTGATGTTGCCAACATACTTTTCGGTTCCTTTTGAACAAGGTTTCAGAGCTCAAAGTATAGAGATTGAGATTGCAGTTCCAAAAGGTAAGAGAGTTGTACTTAATCCTGAAATAGAAAATTTAAACTCGAAAAGACGTTTCTACAGAAAGAGACTGTTAGATTTTGATGACATTGAAAATGATTTTTGGTAGGGGCTGCAGTTTTTAAGATATATAATTGGTAGCAAAAGTTTGTTTAATACTAAAAAAAATGGTCAAAAGTTTAAAATGACCATTTTTTTTTATATTTTGCGTCTTCAATTTTTCAACTTATTAATTGTTATGAAAAATATTCTTATTACACTATCCGAGAGATTTGATTTGCGTTCCGAAATGGAGGATTACAACTTAATCCATCAAGAGATTGAGAAAGGTATTATTTTCAGGGGTACGAACCTTTGGATTCTTATGTTTGCCATTGTTGTGGCGTCGGTTGGATTGAATATGAACTCTACGGCAGTTATCATCGGTGCGATGCTGATTTCGCCGTTGATGGGTCCTATAAACGGTATGGGTTACAGTTTGGCAACCTACGATTTTAAATTGTTCAGGCGTGCTGTAAAAAACTTCACTTATGCGGTTATTACCAGTTTGATAACATCAACGGTTTATTTTCTGATTTCACCAATAAATGAGGCACACTCTGAACTTTTGGCACGAACCAGCCCTTCTATTTATGATGTTCTTATCGCTCTTTTTGGCGGATTGGCGGGAATTGTGGCTATTAGCAGCAAGCTAAAAGGGAATGTTATACCCGGTGTTGCCATAGCCACTGCTCTTATGCCGCCGATTTGTACTGCAGGTTACGGATTGGCTTCTTTGCAGTTGAATTTCTTTTTCGGAGCTTTATATTTGTTTACTATAAACACTGTTTTTATTGCTTTTGCAGCACTAATAGTTTGTCGTTCTTTGAAATTTCCGCTTCGTTCTATAGTCGATGCTGAGAAAAAAAAGAGTGTTTATAGAGGAATTACGGCAATAATTCTATTGACTTCTGTACCAAGTATCTATTTTGGATATAAATTGGTGCAAGAAGAGAATTTTAATAAGAACGTAGATTCTTTTTTGAAAGAGGTGTCGGTAGTAGAAGGAAATTATCTGCAAAGAAGTGAATCAAATGCCATTAATCACACCGTGGAGCTTGTTTATTCGGGATACGGATTAAGCGAAAGCAACTATATTGAGATAAAAGCAAAAGCTCTAATCAGCAAACTAGACACATCTAAACTAATTATAAAAGAGGGCTTTGGTGCCTCTTATATAGAAACTAATACAAGAAAATTTCAAACCGAAGCAGAAAAACTTACAAATAAGCTTACTGCGGCTCAATTTGCGTTACAACAAGCTGAAAGTAAAAATGATAGCTTGATGCAAGTTTCTAAAAGAGGGGAAGTGATTTTGAAAGAGATTAAAACTATTTTTCCACAAATTACTCGTTGTATATACTCTGAATCAAATGCTTACAGAGTGGAGAAAGATTCAACACTAAGTTCTCCGCGTTCGTCTATTGTAGTATTGTCATCTGGACGTAATACATTGAGAGATAGCGATAAATCGAAGATTAAAGATTGGGTAAAGAGAAGGTTGAACGACGAAAATTCTATAGTTGTTTTTGAAAACGATTAGAACTCAAACGATGCTTTGGCTCCAATCTCTCTGAATTTTATCTTGTGGAACGCCCCGAATATCGCGGCATTGAAAAACCTGTTTCCTATACCGTAGCCGATTTCGGTGTAAGATATTATCTGCGGTGTGTATAGTTGACTTAAATAGAGTCGTTCTTTATCGGCAAATTGCTGAACAATCGGTATTCTGTTAAGTATCAGAAAAGGTGTTTCAAACATAAAATGTGCCTGAATGTATGAGTCAGATAGATTGTAAAGATGTGGACGCAATAAATTGAAGCCACCGCCAATGCCGTCTTTCCAATTTTCGGGAAAAAAGTTTTTCGAAAAGTAGAAGAAGTCAGTAAAATAATATGTTTTTCGGTCGAAAAACTTGCCTGCACCAACATGGTATTGGATAGAACTCATGTGTCCGATGGAAATATTTTGGTTAATATCCATCTCTACACGGTTGAACTGTGAGTTGCTCCCGAAAATTCGCTCGAAACTTCTCGAAAACTCAACTTTAAATGTCGGGTATCTCGAACGGACATAAATTTTTTGTCGGCTTTCATACCGGTAATATTGTTCGGGAGTCCAGCTCAATCTGATAAACGGGATAAAAGCTTTACTGTCTTCAAATATTTCGTTATAAATTTGTCCGTTTTCCGTTAATTGTTGATTGATAGTATATGACGATGGTTTTCTGTAATGATAATCAACACCGACAGTTGTCAATAGTCCATTTGCGATTTCGTAATTATTGGTAAGTTTGATGTAGTAATCTTTAAATGAATTGCTATCTATCTCATCAAACGAAAAAATAGCTTTCGATTTTTTCTCATCAGCATTTGAAACATAACTGTATAGTGGGCTTCCGATTCCGGTCGATAGCGAAATATTTCCCAAATAAAAAGGCTCGTAATTCCACGTGGTTGTTATATTTGCTTGAAAATCTTTGCGTTTTGAGATATATCCTGCAAAAGCATTAATTTTAAACGTTCGGCTTTTTTGCATATCAAAATTGAAGTAAACCTTTTGTCGGTACGAGATTCCATCTTGCGACGAATAGCCGAGCATAAGCGGGTTAAACAGTCCGCTGTAGTCGATACTTGTTGATTTATATTTATAGCGAGTGTTTGTTATTATGCCTTGAGCCAATTGTTTAGTTGAAATCTTATTGTTTGTTGTATCCGGTATTTTTTTTTGAGATTGTTTAACCAAAAATGCGTCCATAACATCTTTTTCTATTGCTTGCAATGGTATTGGTCTGTTTTCATTCCAAAATACGGAATCGGATATTATCGGTACCAGGTTCACCTTTATTTTGTGAAAATTGCTTAGATTGAGTGTTTTTTTTGTCTCTTTTACTTTTCTTAAATCAATATCTTTATATGATATTTCGGCAAGGTGTCTGCTTGCTATTTTGTTTCCTAAGTATTTGGCTACGTGGAAAATAGATATTTTTTCAGGCAGATAATTTGTAACCCATCTGTTTCCCATTGTAATTTCAAACGTGAAATCGGTTAAAATATCTATTCCTTCTCCTTTAAAGTAGGTAATGCGCCAAGTTCCATACTCTACTATAAAACGTCCTTTAAGTAGTTTAGGATTTTTGTAAACCGGTTCAAAATCAATAGTATAGTATCTTTTCCCTCTCTCTTCGTATGTTTGTACCAAATCGTATTTATAATATTTCGATGTAGAGAAATTTGTGGGCATAAAGAAACTTTCGTTATTGGTAGTTTCGCCGTAAACATTGATGTTGAGGAAGTTGAAAGGCATTAAGTCGATATCTTTTTTTCGAGTCAATGTGCCGTTTACATATTTGATGTCTTGTTTGTAGTTGTTTGGATAATCAAATTTAAAATCGCTAAAAGTTTCGATTAAAGTTTCATCGGCGTATGGGTCGTGTAAAACAAAATTCGGAATGAGATGAGTATATTTGTAGAGTATGTTTTTCTTTACTGTTTGCACATACGTTCGCATATATACCTCTGCATCGAAATGTTCGATTAGTTGGTTGTATTTCAGCGACGCACTCATTGTTCTTTTTAGAATTGTGTCAAGAGGCAACGCATTGTTGGATAATACGTTGCTTGTAACAACAAATAAAAAGATATATACAATAATTTTGCGTTTCATCTAAATGGTAAAAACAAAGAGTTTCGTACAAAAAAAAAGCGAAATGTTCCACAAAATTAGGAATAAATGTCAATAAAACAAGCAACTATATCAAAAATAAATTACACTGCCGAATTGTCATACCGAATGGGGCTTTTCGCTGAATGAAGTATCTGATAGAGTCAAGACACAAGATACATACGGAACTATTTACGATTTCGGATTTTTGATTTATGTTTCACGCAGAGGAGGCAAAGATTAAAATCGCAAAGCTCGCTAAGTTTCTCATTATTCAGGTTATACAGTCGTTCTGTCGCAACTTTTCACTATCGGTTTCTCCGGAAGTAGGGATTGCAAATTCCTACGACGAAGGTTTTAGCACAGCGACAAACGGATTTTTAGCCGTTTGTCGCATTTTTAGAATAACGAAGTCAAAGTTGCTGCTAAAAGAATGTTAATTGCTCATTGTTAATTGACAGAAGTCAAAGCCATCGTCTCCCGTTAATGAAATCACCCTCTCGTAACACGAAACGCAAAACCCCAAGACTCACAGAATCTGTACCCATCCGGAAATATCGATTGTTTGACTTCGGTTATTTGATGCAGCACTTTTGTTTACAGCCTCTTACATATTTTCAGATTCCTTTTTCTTGCTTTTATCTCGATATTTTATATACAATTCGTAAAATTGTTCTTTCTTTTTGTGAGAGGAGTATTTATTAATAATTTCCTGACTTTTCTTGAAATCTTTTTCAGCCTCTTCCAGTTTTAATTGTACTGTTTTCTCTATGGAACTATTGGTGAGTTTTGCTGCTTTTTTTGCATCTTTATCTACACTTGTACACGAAAAAAGAAACAAAAGTAGAAGTACATAGACTATTTTATTTATAATTTTGCTCATAACTGTTTAATGTTGTTTTAGAATGGTGGAATATCATCTCTTCCTTTCATAAAATCACTCGATGAAATCTGTGAAAATTGTGGTGCCGGAGATTCGTTCTCTTGCGGTGTGTTGTTGTTCATTTTTGAGCCAACTTCTACGTATCCTTTTTGCCTGCTTAATGATTTGTCGTCTTGATTTAGAAAACGAGCATATTCACTATCAAAAATAAGTCTTGCAATACCAGTTGGTCCGTTTCTGTGTTTTGCAACAATAATTTCAGCAACACCTATAAGAGATTGACCATCTGAGGCTTCATGAATTCCGTAATATTCAGGTCGGTGTATAAAGCAAACGATGTCAGCATCTTGTTCAATTGCCCCCGATTCTCTCAAGTCGGCAAGTTGTGGCCTTTTTCCTTCGGCTCCCGGTCTGTTTTCTACACCTCTATTCAACTGAGATAGTGCAATTATTGGAATATTTAACTCTTTAGCCAAACCTTTTAATGAGCGAGAAATCATACTTACTTCCTGTTCGCGACTGCCGAAATTCATACCGCTGGCATTCATCAACTGTAAGTAGTCGATTATTATTACTTCTACTTTTTTCTCTCTAACCAATCGACGAGCTTTTGTTCGCAATTCAAAAACCGATAAGCTGGGTGTGTCATCGATATAAATAGGAGCATCGTACAGATATTGCTGTCTTACATGAATACGTTCCCACTCATCTCTATCTAAACGTCCACTCTTTATGCTTTCTCCTCTCACTTGACATACGTTTACCAACAATCTGTTTACTAACTGTACGTTGGACATCTCGAGAGAGAATATGCCAACCGGAATTTTACTGTCAACAGCCATATTTTTTGCCATCGACAACACAAACGCCGTTTTTCCCATTGCAGGTCGTGCCGCAATAATAACCAAGTCAGATTTTTGCCAGCCGGATGTCAGATTGTTTATCTGTTTAAATCCGGTCGAGATTCCGCTCATTCCATCTTTTCTGTTGGCAGCTTTTTCGATGTTTAGCAGAGCCTCTTTAATAATTGGATTTATCTGAATAACATCTTTTTTTACGTTACGTTGCGATATTTCGAAAAGTTTTCCTTCTGTCTCTTGTAAAAGGTCGTCAACATCAATTGTTTCGTCAAAAGCTTGTTGGTTTACGCTTGATGAAAATGAAATCAATTCCCGAGCCATATATTTTTGTGCAATGATGCGAGCGTGATATTCTACGTGGGCAGCAGAAGCAACTTTTTCGGAAAGTTCAGCAACGTAATGTGCTCCTCCGGCAGATTCCAATTCACCCTTTCTTTTCAGCTCCTCAACAACCGTCAACAAATCTACAGGTTTTTGTTGCATTGCCAAGTCTTGTATAGCTCCAAATATCAGGTTGTTTTGCGGCTTGTAAAAACTTTCGGGTTTCAGAATATCACTTATTACCGAATATGCATCTTTTTCGAGCATAAGAGCTCCCAATACCGCTTCTTCCAGCTCTTGAGCTTGTGGCGGTAGTTTTCCGATTTCGGGGACTAATACAGGCTTCTCAACTATTTTGGTATTACTTCTTGACCGTTTTTGTTTTTCCATTTCTGTCTATTTCTTTTTGTTTCAAAGATACTATCCGCTAATCTGATTTTGTAATAAAACAGTACTTTCTTATCAACAAGTTTTCAAGCTAATTTATCAACAAAATTGATAATATAGATTAGTTAGTTCGGGTTTCAATGATTTTCAATCCTACTTTTTCAATCCCTGTTATTGGTTCATCACGCATTCCGTGTACAACATAAACAGAACATCTTTTTTCGGGAGTAAGCGTAATTGCTTTTTTGTAAGGGATACTTATCTGGTACAATCCGCCCGAACCGTTCCCATTCCATTTGCCGTATATGTCGGCAAGTTCTATTTCGATAGTGTCGTTGTTGAAATGGTTGTCTTGCAGATTTTGTTTTACAAATAGCCACAGATTTTGGTATGGATATTGAGTGTTGTGCGATAATTCTACAAAAACATCGTACTTTTTATTTGCATCAACAGGCATAGAATCGGTGTCAAAAAGCAAAATATTTTCTTTACTCCATTTTGATCTTGGAATATGGTTGAATTTGTAAAACAGTTCGCTACTATTGTTGCATGCCGTGAATAGGAAAGCAATACATAAAAAAACAATAACGTGATATTTAGTTTTCATTGTTATTATTCCCGTTTTGAGTTTTTTTGTAATTGATATTTCTTTTTTTTACCGGGCGATTTTTTTTGTTTTTTTGTTTTTCTTGATTTTGCTCGTCAAATCGGGTAATGCTGTTTTCCCTCAACAAATCTTTTTCGTATGAAGGTTCTTCGTTCTTATTTTTCGAATCAGCATCATTATCCAACGTGTTAGGTTTTTTGCCTTTTTTGTTCATTTCAATTATCTGGAATGCTCTCTCTTTCGAGATAGTTTGCAGATTGGCAGCAATATTTTTGTCGGTAGAATAGGTTATTGCACCACTTAGAATATCGGTTTTGAAGTGATAATAGTCATTGTCTCTTGTTTTCAGAACGATCTCCTTTGAAGGCAATCTCTTTTGTGCTTCCATATATACATCCACCTCATAGTTCATGCAACATTTGAGTTTGCTGCACTGTCCTGCAAGTTTTTGTGGGTTGAAAGATATGTCTTGATATTTTGCTGCTGATGTAGATACGGATATAAAACTCGACATCCAACTGCTACAGCAAAGCTCTCTGCCACATGGGCCTACACCACCTATACGTCCTGCTTCCTGGCGTGCTCCGATTTGTTTCATTTCGATTTTTACTTTGAATTCGGATGCAAAAATTTTTATAAGTTGACGAAAATCAACTCGCTCATCTGCAATGTAATAGAAGATGGCTTTACTGCCATCGCCCTGATACTCAACGTCTCCTATTTTCATGTCTAAGCCAAGTTCAAGAGCGATTTCGCGTGCTCGTATCATTGTAGGCTGTTCTTTTGCTTTCGACAATTCATATTTTTCCAAATCTGATGGTCTCGCAATTCTATATACTCTTTTTGGTCCGTTTCCGTTTGTGTCTTCGTAATAGTTGTTTTTTTTCATTTGCAGATGAACCAATTTACCTGTAAGGGTAACGATACCAATATCGTGTCCCGGAGTGGCTTCCACTGCAACATAGTCGCCTGATTTTATCTCTTTCTGGTTACTGTTGAGGTAATATCCTTTTCTGGTGTTTTTAAATTGCACTTCCACCATTTCCGATATATCTTGCATATCGGGGAAGTCGTGCAACCAATCGTAGGCGTGCAGTTTTGAGTTATGTTTTGGACATCCTTTGCAGTAGCCCGTGTTTTTGTCGGTTGTGCCCTCCAAAGGTTTAATATCCGCTAATTTATTATATAGTAGTTCTTTATCCATATTTTTTAGAAATATTCTTTTAAATCTGTTTTATATATTGTATAGCTATTTATCTTTTGGGATAATCAGTAGCATTGTAATTTTTAAGCAAAGGTCTAAAAAGATGATTTTCGCATTGCCGTTTTGTTCGATTTGTCTGTATGCAAGCGAAAACTCATCGTTAAGTTCTTGTATGTTGTTCTCGTTTATAAAAAAGGCAAAGCGTTCACCAAACAGGGACTCTTCTCTGTTTAGATAGACCATTTCGGGTTCGTTGAGATTATAAACAAAGTACTCTCTAAATAGCCGCATACTGTAAAGGAGGAAACTTTTTTGCATCTCACGCCCTATTTGTGAAATTTTGTTTGCAATCTCTTTTATCGAACTTATTTTTCTGGAATATGAGGCACGCATCATCTCCTGAAAAAGAGAAAGTAGATAGCTCCGGTCATTTTCCGATTGAATTATCTTTATAGCATTTGTAAAACTTCCATTTGAAATATGAGCAATTGTTAGCGCATCTCTTTCTTCTATGCCATAATTTTGTTGAATAGCCGAAACCATCTCTTCTCGCCCTATGGCTCTTATATTTAATGGTTGGCAACGTGAACGAATAGTTGGTATTACCTCTTCCAAGTTTTCTGCGACTAATAGAAAAACAGTATTCTTGGGCGGTTCTTCTATCATTTTTAGTAACTTGTTGGCACACGATTCGTGCATCTTCTCGGGCAACCAAATAATCATTATTTTGTATTTAGCCTCGTAAACTTTTAAGTTTAGTTTGCGGATAATTTCCTCACTCTCTTTAGAGTATATCAGTCCTTGTGCATTTTCGGCTTTTATGAAACTCAACCAATCGTTCAGAGTGAAGTATTTGTTGTTGCTCAAAAAAGTTCGCCATTCCGGTAAATATTCGTCACTAATCTTAGATTTTATTACCGGAAAAACAAAATGCAAGTCCGGATGTGCAAACTTGTCGAATTTTTGACACGAGGGGCATCTACCGCACGCATCATCATTACCTCTGTTGCTGCAATTCAAGTATCTGGCATAAGCTATTGCCAAAGGCAACTTACCCACACCTTCCTGTCCGTAAAAAAGGCGTGCATGTGGCACAAATCCTTTTTGTACAGATTCTATAAGGTGTTTTTTTATATCGTTAAGCCCAATGATATCTCGAAAATACATGCAACTTTTGTGGTTTTATTTAAACATACAAAAATAGAGAAAAAATATGTATTTAGAAAATGAAGTTTCCTTTTTGAATTTATTAGTTCGAACGTGAAGTTATTTATATATTATTCACAAAAGAACGGAGTTTGATTGGGGAATTTTTTCCCAATATGTTATTAAGTGTGGTTCTGGACTTTAAATGAGTGATTTCAGATAATTGATTTGGGCAAAAAAAAGGACAAACTTTGATGTTGTCCTTTTCTGTTCTTATATATCCATCATCTATTTTTTGTTAGGAGTTATTGGTTGAATAGTTTCTTTTTTTTCTTCCGTAGCTTTTGTTACTCTGCTATTTCGTCTTTCCGGAGCTTTGTTTAATTCTTTTGAATTAGTTCTTCTCTTTTCAACTTTTTTTGCATCGAGAGCCTCTTTTTTCTCAGCTTTCACGTTAGCAGATACTCTTTTGTCGTGTTCACCGCCCGGGAAAGTTTGTTGAAGTGCAGGATGATTGCTCGGTCTTTGTTTAATCATAGGAGGCGCAACTTGTTTCTCTGTAGCAGGTTTTTCTTGAAGTTTTGCTCCATTTTTATCCTTTGACACAGTTTTTTTATCGCAGCATCCGGCTCCTTTTTTTGCAGATTCCGGACAGCAATTTGATTCTGCTTTTTTTGTTGCCTCTTTTTCTTTGGCTGTATTCAATTTAGCTTTTTCTTGGGTAGTATTTTCTACCTTTTTAGTAGCAGAATTTGCCTCTTTTCTATCTTGTGCAAATAATGTAGTGATAGAGAGTGCTAAAATAAAAGTCGTTGCTAAAAACAATTTTTTCATGTCTTCAAAATTTTAAAAGTGTTTGTTGATTTTTGTAATACATGTCCTAAGACAATTTTTTTTATAAAAGGTTTATTTCAATCAATGAAAATAAATTGCTAAAACCATTTATTTATTTATTACAAATATATGCTATTATTGTCGGTTTTAAGATTATGTATTTAGTTAAAAATAAATAATAATATTTTTTGTAAACAGAACAAATCTCAATAAAGATAGAATTTTTGTATTTTCGCAAAATATAAACAGTATAAAATGATAAAAGTTGAGCAAATACATAAAAGTTTTGGTTCTCTCAAAGTACTTAAAGGTATAGATCTTGAAGTGAAAAAAGGAGAAATTGTTTCTATTGTAGGACCGAGTGGTGCCGGAAAAACCACTTTGCTTATGATATTAGGGACTTTGGATAAAGCTGATTCAGGTAAAGTTTTTATCGAAAATAGCGATCTAAGTAAGCTGAACGAGAGAAAACTTGCCGACTTTAGAAACAAAAATATTGGATTTGTATTTCAATTTCATCAACTTTTACCCGAATTTACAGCTTTGGAAAATGTGATGATTCCGGCATTAATAGGTTATGATGCTCGCAGTGATGCAGAGAAACGAGCCAAAGAGTTGCTCGATATGATGAGACTTGCAGATAGGATGGGGCACAAGCCAAACGAACTCTCGGGAGGTGAAAAACAGCGTGTGGCAGTTGCGCGTGCGTTGATAAACAATCCGTTGGTGGTGTTTGCCGATGAGCCATCGGGTAGTTTAGACAGCGAAAATAAGCAAGAATTGCATTCACTGTTTTTTGAATTGAGAAACAATTTGAATCAAACTTTCGTTATAGTTACTCACGATGAAAATCTGGCTTCTATTACAGATAGAACTATCTATATGAGAGATGGGCAAATTGTGAGGTGAATCCATGTGTTTGAAGTAGATAATAAGTAAGTTTTAGGAAAATAATCAATTAAACACAAAAAAAAATGAGAAAAATTATCATGTCAATCATTATTGCCGGTACGTTGTTTTCGTGTAACGAAGCGACAAAATCCGATGCAACAAAACAGAAAGGTTTTGCCGAGATAATTGGCAAATCAGAATTTAAATCCGAGAGCGGAATGATGTCGCCCGAAGCACTTTACAGTTTCGGACGTGTTGGAAGTTATGTCGTTTCACCCGATAAATCGAAAATTCTTTATCAGGTAACGTATGTGGGAATTGAGGAAAACAAAACCAATTCCGAACTATTTGTTATGAATATCGATGGTAGCGATAAAAAGCAACTTACCGTTACGGCAGCAAACGAAAGTAATCCACAATGGATTGAAAATGGCAAACGAATTGCATTTTTAGGCAACGAAACAGGAACAGCACAAATTTGGACAATCAATCCCGACGGAAGCGGAATGAAACGCATTTCGGATATCGAAGGCGGAATAGATGGTTTTATATTTTCTCCGAATGGCGCGAGATTACTTTTCCACAAAAACGTGAAAGTAAACAAAACTACTGTAGATAACTATCCCGATTTGCCGAAGAATACAGGTCGTGTAATAGATGACCTGATGTATAAACATTGGGATACATGGGTAGATGAAGTTCCGCACACATTTATTGCAGATGTTTCGGGAAATAAAATTACCAATATCAAAGATTTGCTCGAAGGAGAACCTTATGAAGCACCTGTTTTGCCTTTTGGCGGAATTGAGCAACTTGCATGGCATCCCGATGGAGACAAAGTGGTTTACACATCCAAAAGAAAAGTTGGCAGAGAGTATGCCGAATCAACCAATACAGATATTTTCATGTATGACATCGTTTCGGGAGAAACAAAAAATATGTCTGAAGGAATGATGGGATACGATATGAATCCTCAATTTTCTGGCGATGGTAAATATCTTGCTTGGCAAAGTATGGAACGCGACGGTTACGAAGCTGATAAAAACAGACTTTTTGTATTAGATTTATCAACTGGAGATAAAAAGTATATAACTGAAAATTACGACAATAATGTTGATAATTTTACATGGAACAGCGATAATAAAATTATCTATTTTGCTTCATCGGTAAAAGGAACTGTGCAGCTTTATTCAGCCAATATCGAATCGAACGAAATTAACGCTATTACGCAAGGTAAACACGATTATAAATCTGTTGCTTTAGGAAAAGGCAATTTGATTGCAGGTCGTCAATCACTATCTAAACCGACAGAAATTTATTCTGTAAATATTGAATCGGGAGAGGCTACCGAACTTACATTCGAAAACAAACATCTGCTCGACCAAATCACTATGGGCGAAGTTGAAGAAAGATGGATTAAAACAACCGACGGCAAAGAGATGCTTACTTGGGTTGTTTATCCGCCAAATTTCGATGCAACAAAACAGTATCCTGCTTTGCTCTATTGTCAAGGAGGTCCGCAAGATATGGTTAGCCAATTCTGGTCTTACAGGTGGAATCCGCAAACTATGGCTGCCAACGGTTATATAGTTGTGATGCCAAACAGAAGAGGATTGCCCGGATTCGGACAAGAGTGGAACGAGCAAATCAGTGGCGATTATGGCGGTCAAAATATGAAAGATTATCTTTCTGCAATTGATGCGTTGGCAAAAGAACCGTTTATTGATGAGAACAGACTCGGTTGTACCGGAGCAAGCTATGGAGGATTTTCTGTATTCTGGTTAGCCGGAAATCACAACAAACGCTTTAAAGCATTCTTAGCACATGCCGGTATATTCAACTTAGAGGCTCAATATCTCGAAACAGAAGAGATGTTTTTTGCCAATTGGGATATGGGCGGTGCATATTGGGATAAAGCAAACCGTACAGCACAACGCACATTCGAAAATTCGCCACATCGTTTCGTTGACAGATGGGATACTCCTATTATGATTTCTCATGGCGAGTTAGATTATCGTATTCTTGCATCGCAAGGAATGATGGCTTTCAATGCTGCAAAATTACGTGATATACCCGCTCGTCTGCTTATTTTCCCCGATGAAAATCACTGGATAATGCAACCGCAAAACGGTATTCTGTTTCAACGAGAGTT
Organism: Bacteroidota bacterium; assembly: GCA_041846575.1. Taxonomy (GTDB): domain Bacteria; phylum Bacteroidota; class Bacteroidia; order Bacteroidales; family Dysgonomonadaceae; genus JBGZFC01. The sequence continues at coordinate 333 of JBGZFC010000002.1, read as the reverse complement.
CTTCCGTTGGTTTGACGAATGGCTGAAAAAATAGGATTCTTTTTCGATAGCGAGTGTATTGATTTATCGTATAAATGCGATTTTTGAGGAAAATATTAAAAAAATGTGCGAAAAAATTTGTAGAATAAAAAAATATATCTACCTTTGCACTCGCTATCGAAAACTGATAGCCAACCGGTGTGGTAGTTCAGCTGGTTAGAATACCTGCCTGTCACGCAGGGGGTCGCGGGTTCGAGTCCCGTCCATACCGCCGGAAGCCTAAGACAAAAGGCGACAAAAACAAGACAAGCCCTTCAGATTCAGTGAATTTGAGGGGCTTTTTCTATGTGTTTT
>JBGZFC010000001.1:0-22526 GCA_041846575.1 Bacteroidota bacterium | reverse complement strand
TCGGGAAAATTTAGTGCAAAATTCAGGATTTTCATTCTTGCTTATTTTGATGTTGTTTCAGCTATAAAGATAATGAAAATCAGAAACATCTGCAAATGATTTGTGGATTATTTTACATTTTTTTAGGCTAATTCTTTTTTATGAAGAATTGCGGATATACATTATAAAAATTAAATAAAAATCAAAGAGGTACATCATTTATTTATTATTTCTTCGTAAATTTCCTTTTCTCTCAATATTTTTGTAACTTTGCACTTAATTTATATCCTTCTACAAAATATATTCAGCAATCACTTGTATTGTTTATGTCGAAGAAGAAAAAAATATCCAAAGCAAAGTTTCTAAACGCTAAAATCACGTCATCCATAAGTATCACAATGGTTTTGGTACTGTTGGGAATGGCTATACTGATACTGTTTTTGGGGCAGGGATTATCAAATTTCGTAAAAGAGAACATGAGTTTTAGTGTAATGCTTGATAGCGATGTTAAAGAATCGGATATAAATCTCATTAAAACAAATTTAGAAGCAAAGCCGTTTGTAAAATCCACACGATACATCAGTAAAGAAGACAGTAAACAAAAACTTATAGAAGAGTTGGGCGAAGACCCTGAAGAATTAATAGGATTCAATCCGGCTCAAGACGTGATAGAGATTTTTCTTCATTCCGAATATGCCAACAACGACAGTATTGCCCTGATAAACAAAGAACTGAAACAGGAAAGCAACGTGGAAGACCTGATATATCAACAAGAAGCCATAGATTTTATCAACAACAATATTTCAAGAGCGACGATAATTCTGCTTATATTGGCAACAATCTTGCTTTTTATCTCGTTTACGCTAATACGAAACACCATTCGATTAAGTATATACTCCAAACGATTTATTATCAACACGATGAAATTGGTTGGAGCAACCGGAGGGTTTATTCGTCGCCCGTTTATGCGAGGAAATATTATAAACGGTATTTTTGCCGGACTACTGGCTAATGGCATTATTTACCTCATAGTCAGCTATTTTGAAAAAGAATACAGAGAACTCGGCAATATTTTGCCACTATCTAACATGCTTATAATATTTGGTATTGTTATAATATTTGGTATTTTAATTACAGCTATTGCAACTTTTTTTGCAGTAAACAGATATGTCAAAATGAGTGCAGATAATCTTTATTACATATAATAAAAAAATCAGAAAAATGTCAGAAAAAAAGTTCGCTTTCGGGAAAATAAATTTAATAATTTGCATTATATCGGTAATTATCATTATCATCGGATTCCTTTTGATGACCGGTGGCTCATCCACTGTTGAGCACGGTTTCAATCCTGATATTTTTAGTGCACGACGCATAAAATTAGCACCTGCTGTTTGTGTGTTGGGGTTTGCCGGAATGATTGTAGGAATCTTACTTCCATCGAAGAGAAATACAGAAGAAAATTAATTACCTTTTTTACTTTTTTCGATAAATGAGTGTTTTAGAAGCAATTATACTCGGAATATTGCAAGGATTAACGGAGTATCTACCCGTGAGCAGTAGCGGTCATTTGGCTATAGGCTCTGCTCTGTTTGGAATTGATGCCGAACAAAACTTGACTTTTACCGTTGCGGTGCATGTTGCTACAGTTTTTAGCACATTGGTAGTGCTGGGAAAAGAAATCATACAGCTTTTTAAAGGACTTTTCAAATTCCGCCTGAATGAAGAGACTCGTTACTTCTTAAATATACTTATCTCTATGATTCCAATCGGGATTGTGGGTATATTTTTTAAAGACAAGGTAGAAGATATTTTTGGTTCCGGCCTGTTAATTGTAGGTCTTATGCTACTCTTAACAGCAGTTTTACTGTCTTTCGCACATTTTTACAAGCCGAGAGAGAAAAGCAAAATAGGTATGCGCGATGCTTTTATTATAGGTATTGCACAAGCGTTTGCCGTGATGCCCGGTTTGTCGCGTTCAGGTTCTACAATAGCCACAGGTTTGTTGTTGGGCAATAAGAAATCGACATTAGCCCAATTCTCTTTTTTAATGGTTATTCCGCCCATTTTGGGCGAAGCTCTTCTCGACATAATCAAGATGACAAAAGGAGTTGAGAGTGTTGCCGGAGGTATACCTGTAATGACCTTGTTAGCAGGGTTTATGGCTGCATTTATATCGGGATGTATAGCGTGCAAATGGATGATTAATATTGTGAAGAAAGGCAAATTGGTCTATTTTGCAATTTACTGTTCAATTGTAGGTTTGATTACAATTTTATTTACCGTTTTATAATTTGCCGATTTTTTCGCAATTTCTTTTCATTAATAAACTTGCCACAATAGCTCAGTAGGTAGAGTAACGCATTCGTAACGCGTAGGTCGCGAGTTCGATCCTCGCTTGTGGCTCCGATTTGTAAAAAATAAGACTATTTTTATTTACGACTTAGTCAGCAATCAGCTATCAATCAAACAAAGTTTCTGTCATACTATAAGCATCTATATTTTTTATACGTTAAGATATATACCATTTATACAAAGCAGCAGCTAAAAACTAACAGCCAATAGCTTAAAAAAACCGACCAAAACCTACCATATAAAAAAAATATACATTACATTTGCATCCGAATAATCAAACAAATCATAATATTAATATTTAAAGTGAAAGAAATATTAAATAAGCTGATAAACACGCATGATTTTCTTTCATACTAAAAAACATAAAAATGGGAATAGAACAACTACTACCGGCTATCGCGGAAATGACTTGGCAACATTTGGTAATGATTGGCATCGGAATCATACTTATATATTTGGCAATAGCTAAAGAGTATGAGCCTACCCTACTTTTGCCTATGGGTTTTGGAGCTATTTTGGTAAATATTCCGCTCACCTCTGCACTCACTCAGATAGACCCGGCAACAGGTCAAGCGGTTGAAGGAGTTTTAAATGTCTTTTTTGAAGCAGGAATAGCCACCGAGATTTTCCCGTTACTTATATTTATTGCCATAGGTGCGATGATTGACTTCTCGCCCCTGTTTCGAAATCCGTCGCTATTGCTTTTTGGAGCAGCCGCTCAATTCGGAATATTTATGACAATGATTTTGGCTTCGTACTTAGGATACGATTTGCGTGAAGCCGCATCAATAGGTATAATCGGAGCAGCCGATGGACCTACGTCCATAGTTGTTGCATCGCGTTTTGCACCCAATCTGCTGGGACCTATTTCTGTAGCAGCTTACTCTTATATGGCATTAGTACCGATTATTCAACCGCCTGTAATCCGACTGCTTACATCGAAAAAAGAGCGTATGATAAGAATGACGGGCAGCGGTGTTTCGAATAAAAAAATATCAAAAAAAGCTCTTATTGTTTTTCCTATAGCGGTAACAGTTGTGGCGGGAATTATTGCTCCATCTTCGCTTTCGCTAATCGGTTTTCTAATGTTTGGTAACCTTATCCGCGAATGTGGTGTTCTCAATAAGTTATCGCTTGCGGCACAAAATGAACTCGCCAGTTTGGTTACTATTCTGTTGGGTATTACCATTGCCAGCACAATGACAGCAGAACGATTTGTGCGAGTAGATACACTTGTTATTATCGCTTTAGGACTATTCGCCTTTGTTTTTGACACATTTGGCGGAGTGATATTTGCCAAAATTCTAAATCTTTTCCGTAAGGAAGGAAACAAAATAAATCCGATGGTTGGTGCTTGCGGAATCTCGGCATTCCCGATGTCGGCACGTGTAATTCATAAGATGGGACAAGAAGAAGACCCTCATAACTATCTGCTTATGCCGGCTATCAGTGCCAATGTCGGCGGACAAATAGGCTCGGTAGTTGCCGGCGGTATTATATTGACTTTAGTTCCGCTATTAGCTTAAAAGTATTAATAATAAATTAAACGAAATAATATGACACCGGTAGTACAAACCACTTTATTGATTGCTGCAATAAGTATTGCGGGAATTTTTGTATTTATGGCTGTTTTTTATCTGCTTATTCTTGCCCTTGATAAAATATTTCCATATTTAGAACATAGAGATTTGACTGACGAGCCTTTTGAATAAATCAACAGAGTCTCATTAGTAACCAACAACTGTATGTTGCCTTGCTTTCGATATTCGTCGTCAATCACGGACTTCGCTAGTACGCTCACTCGAACTAAATCTCCGTTTCTTACATTTGGACACCACTGAAACAGCTTGATGTCTTTTTTAGTGTAATATTTATTTTTAGAAAGTTTCTTAAAACCACTTTTTTCTTTTAAAGAATATCAGCATACCTACGGCGACAACAAACATCACGCCCAAGACTATGAAATAGCCGTATTTGGTACGAAGTTCGGGCATATTATCGAAATTCATGCCGTACAACCCTACAATAAAAGTGATAGGAATAAAAACTACGGAGAAAATAGTAAGCAAAGTCATAATATCGTTCATTTTTGTACTCATAGCCGAATGATACATATTTAACTCATCGTAAATTACTTCACGATAATAATCGAGTAACTCAACCGCCTGATTAATATTATCCTGCAACTCCTTATAGTGTGTTCTGTTCTTTTTGCCAATAAATTCAGTATCCATTTTTACCAAACTCATAATCATCTCTTTGGCGGGTTTTATATCTCGGCGAAGATTATTTTGCTCATGCTTGAAAAGATTGAGTACCTTTAGCATCTCTCTATCGGGGTTGAGTACTATTTTTCCTTCCTTTGCTTCCACTTTTTCGCCAAAAATGCCCAAAATATAAATATAATTGTCTATAACCACGTCCAACAGCGCAAAAGCCAAATAATCAGATCCCGAAGTACGAATTTTTGTTTTGTGTTTTCGGATTCTGTCCCTCACGGGATCAAAAACATCGCCCGGAGCTTCCTGAAACGTTATAAGCATGTTTTTCATCATAATCATACTCAAATTCTCAACCGACACTCGACTTTTTTTATCGTTATATCGTAACATTTTTATAGATATAAATATGCCATTGTCAAACTCTTCAACTTGTGGTCGAGAGGAAGGTTGCATAATATCCGAAATAATATCGGCAGAGATATTCAACTCTTTGGCTATATTTTCCATTAACTTTTCATTGTGCAAACCATCGATATTTAACCACTTAATAGAGTCTGTATCGCGATAAGAACTAAATTCTTCTACCGAATCGATTTTAGTTTCAGTAATATTTTCGGGAGTTATATCGAAAAGTGTCATTCGTACCTCGTCGGCTCTTTTTCGTCCGCGAAATTTTATTTCGTATGGCGAAAGTCCTATGTCTTCTTTCTTTTTAAGCGGTATATTAGGCATTTGTACAGTTTTATTATCTTGAAATTGATGTAATGTTGTATAAATTTTCATCAAAGTTAATAATTCCTCTTAAATAACAATTGCGGGCTACGAAAGAAAATCGCAACCCGCAATACTTTATTATAATTATTAAGTCAGAAAACTCTTAATCCATAAGAATATTCATAATTTCACATGCCGATTTAGTAACCGAGCTGCCCGGTCCGAAAATAGCGGCAACACCTGCTTTGTACAAGAAATCATAATCTTGTGCAGGAATAACACCTCCGGCAATTACCACGATGTCGGGTCGACCCATTTTCTTCAACTCATCGATTACTTGCGGAACCAATGTTTTGTGCCCTGCCGCCAAAGACGATACGCCCAACACATGCACGTCGTTTTCAACTGCCTGACGAGCCGCTTCCGCCGGAGTTTGGAACAACGGTCCCATATCTACGTCGAAACCGCAGTCGGCATAACCTGTTGCCACTACTTTAGCTCCACGGTCGTGTCCGTCTTGTCCCATTTTAGCAATCATAATTCTTGGTCTGCGACCATCTTTTTGAGCAAATTTATCTGTAAGCTCGCGCGCTTTTTCGAGAGTCGCGTCTGTTTTTGATTCTGATGAATACACGCCTGAAATTGTTCTAATTACTGCATTATAACGTCCTACAATTTTTTCGCATGCGTCGGAAATTTCGCCCAACGATGCGCGTACACGTGCCGCTTCAACGGCAAGTTCCAATAGGTTACCTTCTTTAGTTTCCACACATTTGGTAATAGCATCCAACGCTTTTTGAACGGCAGCATTGTCGCGTGATGCGCGCAACTCAGCCAAGCGTTTAGTTTGTTGCTTGCGAACCTCAGTGTTATCCACTTCAAGAATATCGATTGGGGCTTCACTCTCTAAGCGATAACGGTTTACACCGATAATTGTTTGTACGCCTGAGTCGATACGTGCTTGTGTGCGAGCAGCCGCCTCTTCGATACGCATTTTGGGAATTCCTGTTTCGATAGCTTTCGCCATTCCTCCCAATTTTTCTACTTCCTGAATCAATGCCCAAGCCTTGTCAACCAACTCTTGAGTAAGCGATTCTATATAGTAAGAACCTGCCCATGGGTCAACTTGCTTGGTGATATGAGTCTCTTCTTGAATATAAATTTGCGTATTACGAGCAATACGAGCCGAGAAATCGGTCGGCAAAGCGATAGCTTCGTCTAACGCATTGGTATGTAACGACTGCGTATGTCCTAAAGCGGCAGCCATCGCTTCGATACATGTACGTCCCACGTTATTGAACGGGTCTTGTTCGGTAAGCGACCATCCCGAAGTTTGCGAGTGAGTACGCAATGCCATTGATTTAGTGTTTTTAGCACCCATACTCTTCACGATTTTAGCCCACAAAAGACGAGCAGCACGCATTTTTGCAATTTCCATAAAGTGGTTCATACCGATTGCCCAGAAAAACGACAATCGCGGAGCAAAAGCATCAATATCAATACCGGCGTTGATACCTGCACGCAAGTATTCAATACCGTCAGCCAATGTGTATGCCAACTCGATATCGGCAGTAGCTCCTGCTTCTTGCATGTGGTATCCCGAAATAGAGATTGAGTTGAATTTAGGCATTTTTTGAGATGTAAACTCAAAAATATCAGCAATAATTTTCATTGAAAATTCCGGCGGATAGATATATGTGTTACGCACCATAAACTCTTTCAGAATATCGTTCTGAATAGTTCCCGCCATCTCTTCCAATTTAGCGCCTTGCTCTTGTGCTGCCACAATGTAAAATGCCAAGATAGGAAGAACGGCACCGTTCATTGTCATGGATACCGACATTTGGTTTAGTGGAATTCCATCGAAAAGCACTTTCATATCCTCTACCGAGCATATAGAAACACCGGCTTTTCCCACGTCTCCCACTACACGTTCGTTATCGGCATCATAGCCACGGTGTGTAGGAAGGTCGAATGCAACGGACAAACCTTTCTGTCCCGATGCCAAGTTACGACGATAAAATGCGTTTGACTCCTCTGCAGTAGAAAAACCTGCATACTGACGGATAGTCCAAGGACGCATAACGTACATAGTAGAATATGGTCCACGCAGATATGGTGCAACACCTGCAGCATAGTTTAAATGCTCCATGCCTTCCAGATCTTCTTTTGTATAAACCGGTTTTACCGGAATTTGTTCCGGAGTAAGCCAATCGGCTTTAATCTCATTTTTCTCAGCCCATTCCGCTACATTTGCAGTTTCAAATCCGGCTGATTTAAAATCGATATCTTTGAAATTTGGTTTCATATTATTTTTGATTATGACTGTCAGACATAATGCTGACAGACTTTTTAGTTTTGTTTTTTCTTTGTAATAATAATACTATTTGTTTACTATCGCCTTAAACAAAAGGAGACACAAAATTTGCCACCGACAACAAAACGCTAAACATCAATACAAGTTTAGCTGTATGTGTATCGAGAAACTGTATTTTCCCCGGCTCTTTGATGGTAGCTGTTTTCATTAACCTAATGTTCTTAACGGCGAAAGGTAAACTTATCAACGTTAAAAATGCCAAAGGATGCAATAAACGTAACATAACGGCAACCGCAATAAGCATATATGCTACAAGCAGAACGGTTTGATACATCACTTGCGAACCTTCTATTCCGAGGCTCATAGCTTGTGTGCGAATTTCGGCTTCTTTATCTTGAAGCATATCGCGAGTATTGTTTGCATGCAGAATAGCCACTATCAGCAATCCTGCCGGAGCAACAACAAGCAATATAGTCCAAATTAGCAGTCCGGTCATTACGTACGATGTTCCCAACGCAATTCCAAGTCCGAAACTTATAAAAATAACCGCTTCGCCCAACGCTACATATTTAAATTTATAATATAGCGTAGCACTTGCAACACCTATCATTCCTATGAACAGCAATGGCAATCCCGTATTTATCAGTAAATAAATACCTATTGCAACTCCAAGTAACAACACTCCATATCCGTAATGCAAAATGGTTTTAGGTTTGAAAACCCCTGTTACAAGAAGACGAACATGTCCTGTTTTTTCAGTTCTGTCCACACCGCTCATATAGTCGTGATAATCTCCAATCAGATTTCCGGCAGCGTGCAATATAATTGCACCAAAGAATGCGAGTGCCCCATACATCCAATTCACTTCTGTAATCGTCCCTGTTTTGTACAGGTAAAACACATAAGATACGGCGATGAGTGCAGGCGAAGCCGATGCAGGAAACGACCAAGGAAGCGTTGCTATGAGCCAATGTTTTAGTTTGGGCATTTTTTTATTTAGACATTAGAACCAAGACACAAGATAAAAGACAATAGAGAGAGTTAGATATTACATTTCCAACTTGTCTTTAAAGCCATTAATCATGTGATGTAGTTCATTGACTTTAGTCTGTTTATCCGATAATTCCTCACTATTTATATAATTCAAGTTACAAGCGATAACAAGAGCAGTTTCAACTTCAAACAGAGAACCGATTGCCCCATTTCAAGAAATCGAGCAAAATCTTTGTTACTTGATTTAGCTGAGCCTTCGGCTATGTTTAGCGGAGCAGAAGTAGCAGCTCGGCGTGTTTGCGATGCCAATTCAAAAATCTCTTCTTTTGGATACATTTGTGTAACCTGATAACTTTCCGTTACAAAACCTACCGAACGTTTCCATACATCGAGTTTCTTGAAATTGTGTTGCATAATCTTGCGTCTTGTATCTTATTTCACCAATCTCGCATTAAATGCTTGCAACGTTTCCAACACATTGCTACGAACATGGATAAAGTGCTCTAATCCGTGAGCTTTCAAATCGTCCATGCAGGCAGGAGCACCGGCAACCACCAAGATTTCTCTGTCGTTTTTTAATTTGTCGTACGCTTCGGGTGCAAGAGTAGCATATTCGTCATCACTTGAGCATAGAACAATAATATCGGCTTCTTTCTCGCGAGCTGCGTTTATACCTTCATCGATAGTTTTAAAGCCGAGATTGTCAATAATTTGGTATCCGGCACATCCGAAGAAGTTGCTTGAGAATTGCGAGCGAGCCAATCGCATAGCCAAGTTACCGATGGTTAGCATAAACACTTTAGGTGTTTTAGAGCTTCTCTCAGTAGCCAAACGAAGTTCGTTAAACTCATCAGCCAAACGATTACAATTAAGTTTTTTCATTGTAGCCTCTGTGCTATTGCTTCTTTCTGAACAACAATGAGTTTCGGGTTCGATTTTATTGTTCATTTTCTCAGTAAAGTTAGGGAATTGGTTTGTACCAAGCATAATTTCGCGGCGTTTAGCAACAGCGTCAAGACGAGCTTTGCCCGATGCGTTGATAGCATCTTGTACGGATCCTTCTTTAAGAGCGTTGTAGAAACCAAATTCTTCTGTTTCCAAGAACAATTTCCATGCTTGTTCGGCAAGCGATACGGTCAAGTTTTCAATATAATAAGAGCCTGACGATGGGTCGATAATTTTATCGATATGCGACTCTTCTTTCAACAATAGTTGCTGATTTACAGCGATGCGTTCGGCAAACTCTGTAGGAGTTTCAAAAGCTTCGTCGAAAGGACGAACGGTTAACGAATCTACCGCACCGATAGTTGCCGACATAGCTTCGGTTTGCGTACGCAACATATTAACATACGGGTCGAAAAGCGATTGGTTGAAACGAGATGTAATTGCATGAACATTCATTTTCGCTGCACAAAGGTAAGTGTCGTCTTCTGCCGTATTGTCGCATTTGATACTGGGTGGACAAATTGGTTTATAAGCATTTACAATTTCAGCCCACAACCAGCGTCCGGCACGGAATTTGGCAATTTCCATAAAATAGTTTGAACCAACGCCGAATTGGAATTTTATTTTTTTTGCAGCGACAGCCGGTTCAATTCCGTTTTCAATAAGTTTTTGCAACACCTGATTTCCGTAAGACAAACTATAACCGAGTTCTTGATAGCTGTAAGCTCCGGCATCGTTCATATAGTTTCCGGTAACGGTAATACAGCGGTAGCGTGGCAGTGTCGATGTGATTTTCACAACTTCAACCGCTTCTTCTACCCAATCGGGACAATCCATTCCTTTTTTAAAGATTTTGCGGAACGGGTCAAATTCGATAGAACCGAAACATTTCATCACATCAAGATTTTGCGACTTAACGTAATCTACCACCAATTTAGCCAACTCAACTGTTCGTGAGATGCAGGTGCGAAAATTCAGTTCCACTTTGTCTGGTGCGATGCCTTTAAGCAGAACGGCTAAATTTTCAGCCGAAACTTCGTTTTTCGGAATTTTAAAACCGAACGAGGTTACTCCTTTCTCCAAAAGTGCGAGTGATTTTTTGTTGGCTTCGGCAAAATCGTGCACGTCAATCTCCTGACGAACATACCACACATTGTCTTTTCTGGTGCTGCGAATATAAGGAAATTGTCCCGGCAAATTTTCAACCGAACGAAAACCTTCTATATCTTCAGCACGATAAAAAGGATTTACATTAAAACCTTCGTTTGTTTTCCATACAAGTTTTTTTTGGAAATCAGCACCTTTAAGGTCTTTGGTAATAACTTCCATCCACTTTTCGGTGGTTACTGCCGGAAAATCTTTAAAAAGTTTTTCTTTTTGATTACTCATAATTTACTTCTATTTATTATTTTGAAATTATTTTTCGAATTTAACTTTAAGATTTTTAATATGTTCAATTTTTAGAACAGACAAAAATAGTACATTTTGTTTGTTTTTAAAAGAGTTTACCGAACTAATATGTTTGTATTTAACAGTGTTTTAAACTTTGACGGAAATTCATGCATAAAAATCAAGATTGTAATCAAATATCTCTATGATTCAGACATGATTTTTCGTTTTTTTATTTATCTGACTTCATGCTCTCCCGGTGCAATAAATCCGTTCGAGATGCAATAGAATGTAAGTCCTGATGCGGTTTTTATTCTCGTCTTTGCTATTATTTTTTTTCGGTGTGTGAGTACGGTATTTAAACTGATATGCAAATCTTCTGCTATTTTTTTGTTGGTATATCCTTTCGATATAAGTTTCAAAACATCTATTTCACGTTTCGAAAGCAAGATTGATTTGTTATTTTGCGAAACTGTTTCGTCTATCATTTGCGATTGCAAATCGTTGATATATTTTGAGTTTAGTTCTTTAATCTTGGGTTTCAATATTTTTTTTTGCAATCTGTTGTGTATTATCAAATCTTTTTCGAGACTATGAATCGAGAAAATTACGGCATAACACAGGTTTTGATTGTATTTTCCGGATACGTGCTTAATAAGAATTGTTTTCAGGTCGTGCAACAACTCATCGGGAAAAGCCGTATCAAACTCCACCTCACTTTTAAGATGGCTCACAAGTTGATTTTTAAGCTCTTCTAAAACGGTTTGCAAAACACTCAATTCCCCATTATCCGAACCGCTAAGAGCTATAAAAGCATTTAAGTGCTTTTCGATATTGGGTACAAGTTCTTGCGTGTAATTGTTGATTGCGCGTTTGAAATAATCGGCAATGAGGGTTGCATCAAATAACGACAACTCTTTGTCGGGCAAGTATCTTTCATTCAGGTAAACATTTAGTACGGTTAATATAAAATCGGGATTGAGATTATACTCTTCACACAACTGCCCAATGGTTTTATCGCCTACTCCAAGCCTTATACCAAAACGATTTAGCACAGGAATCAATTCATTGTGTTCGGCAAGAACATCTGCCATTACGGTATGGAGTTGTAAATAATGCACAGCTATTGGGATTTTCTAAATTTGCTTTATCTGTTTGTTTTGTATCTCTTATCTCTTTCTATCTTCCTTATAATGTGATGAATAGCATCTATCGGATGTATAAAAATCATCCTTAGTCCGGCAAATCGCATTACGTTACGAATTTCCTGACGCATATTATCACCATAACAGTGTATTGAACACGATTCGCAAGTAGGCTTTTGTTCTCCGAAAGGACATTTTTCAAGCCTTAACATCGCATAGTTTCTCAACCTCAAACATTGACTACACAAACCGCTACTCGTATTGTGTTGCGATTTACAATAGATGAGTATCATCTTGGTTACAACCTTCTTCTCGCTTTCATTCATTATCTACATTCCAAAAGTTGCGTAAAAGTACTCTTTTTTAATTTTTCAGCAAAATAAAGTTTATCTTATTGCTGTTTTGACGAATGATTTAAGATGTATATATTTGTCGTCAGAATTTACATTTTATGTTTTCTCAAGACTTATCACAAACATAAACACACTTATGGCAGGCATCTATATTCATATACCTTTTTGCAAGTCGCGCTGTATATATTGCGATTTTTACAGCACAACCCAAAAATCAAAAATCGACACCTTTACGGATACCATCTGCACAGAGATAAATCTACGAAAAGATGAAATAACCGAATCTGTAAGCACTATATATTTCGGCGGTGGCACACCTTCTCTGTTGCAACAAAAGCATTTGCGACAAATATTTGATACAATAGAGAGCAATTTTCAGATAAAATCGGATTCGGAAATTACAATCGAAACTAATCCTGACGATCTTTCTAATGAATACATTGAAATACTCACAAAAATGCCTTTCAATAGAATCAGTATTGGGATACAGAGCTTTGACGATAACGACTTAAAATTTTTGAACAGACGTCATTCGGCTCAAAAGGCAATAGATGTTGTAGGATATTGTCAAAAAGCGGGATTTGATAATATAAGTATCGACTTGATGTATGGCATTACAAATCAATCGATAAAAACGTGGCAAAACAACCTGCATAAGGCTATAGAACTAAATGTTCAGCACATTTCAGCCTATCATCTTATCTATGAGGAACGAACCAAGCTATACTCTCTTTTGAAAAATAATAAAATCACTCCTATATCGGATGAGTTGAGCGTAGAGATGTTTTCCACACTTATATCAACACTGACTGATAATGGATTTGAACATTACGAAATATCCAATTTTGCTCGCGATAAGATGTATTCGAAACACAACACATCGTACTGGCAAAACAAAGAATATTTGGGATTTGGACCTTCGGCTCACTCATATAACGGGAAAAACCGTTCTTGGAACAAATCTTCACTCGATGAATATCTGCAAATAAACAATGGCATAAAACCGGAATTAGAGGTTGAATATTTGACTAAATATCAACAATATAACGAATTTATTCTTACCGGACTTCGCACCGTTTGGGGCGTTAATTTAACAACACTAAAAAACCGTTTCGGAAATAAGTTATATGATTTCTGTCTCGGAAATGCAAAGAAATCGATTGAGCATAACCTTTTGCATATCAGCAACAACTCGCTTATGCTGACAAAAGAAGGCATTTTTATATCCGATGGAATAATGAGCGACTTGATGTGGATTTAGGATTTTATTTTGTAAAATTATATCATACAAGAAATATTCGAAAAACAGTGGAAATCAACAATTGAATGTAAAAAAGGCAGCAAGTTTTATAATAAAATTAGCGAATTTGAGTTTTTAATTAATTAGGGATAGCTGTAATCATATAAAAAACAGTAACCATATCAACTAAAAAAAGGATTATGAATTTAAAGTCAAAACCCACATTTATACTTTTGGCAATGCTAATGGTAGCAGGATTTGCATACTCGCAAAATCCAACAATTCCACAACCCGATTTAACCGAAGATATCAGCAAGTCAATCACTCTTTTCTTGGAAGAGATACCTTCCGAACTATTAACAAATTATGGCATCAAAAACAAAGATGAAATAAAAAAAGCAACACACGGCAATCCAATTGCGGTTTTCACCATCGATGAAAATGGATTGAAGTTCACAAACACATGGCGTCTGCCTCTAATCATTGACAATGAGCAGATAGCACTGTTCACTCTGCATAAAAGCAGCGATGATAAATATAAAATTGTAGATTTTGGAGCAACTTTGTTAGCCGAAGAGTTTTCTAAATTTGGTAAAGAAAATGATTTTTCGGCAATACTCAGAGTGTATAAGTTGCGAAAAGATTTTTTTATGTATAAAGACAGCCGAAACGAATGGAAATTTCAACCAATTCCGGTTAAAGAAAAAAGACAATACAGCTTAAACGAAATAATTGCACTAATGAAGTAAAAACAGTATGAAGAAAACAATATTGCTTATATTAACTCTAATAAGTGTCGGTCATTTAAAGTCGCAGGTTTTAAATGTTAGTGAGATTATTCAAGAGCAAGACCAATGGTGCTGGGCGGCAGTATCGGCATGTATTTTAGACTATTATTGCGTACCTACGCCACAGTGCGAAATTGCGGAATATACCCGAAATGTAGCGACATGGAATGATTTTGGAGATACTGATTGCTGTGATAATCCTTTGTTGGGATGCAATTATCCAAACTATCTGTGGGGATACAACGGGAGCATTCTTGACATATTAAGTAATTTTGGAAATATTTCAGGCTACGGCTTTCACTCATCACTAACAAAAACAGAGATAACGACGGAAATACAAAACAATAAGCTCTTCATAGTACAATGGGTATGGAATGATGGAAGCGGACACTTTATTGTAGGACATGGTTTGATAGGAGACAATATGTACTACATGGATCCTTGGTTTGGAGAAGGTTTGAAGATTGCTGATTATGATTGGGTCGAATCGTGGGATGACGGCTCTTGGGCTTATACCGGTAAAATCACCTCAAATCCGTCAAGCAGCATACCGGCAAATGCAGAAACAATAGAGGGTACAAACTCTGTGTGTCAAGGACAAAACTCTGTAAATTACACAGTGCCACCAATCGAAAATGCAACGTCTTATATTTGGACACTTCCGACAGGAGCCACAGGAACAAGCACAACAAACAGCATCGATGTAAATTTTGGATTAGACGCAGTTTCAGGGAATATTGAAGTTAAAGGAGTAAATAACTGTGGAGAAGGCAATAGTTCTACTTTGCATATTGATGTAAATAAACTACCTAAAAATGCAGAAACAATATCGGGCAACACAAATGTTTGTCAAGGACAAAATTCAGTAATTTATACTGTTCCGTCAATCGAAAATGCAACGTCTTATGTCTGGACTTTACCGACAGGAGCCACAGGAACAAGCACAACAAACAGCATCGATGTAAATTTTGGATTAAACGCAATTTCGGGAAATATCGAGGTGAAAGGAGTAAATAACTGTGGAGAAGGCAATAGTTCCTTTTTGGAAGTTAATGTAAAAATAAAGCCTGCCACACCAAACATTACACTAAATGAATTTGTTTTACATTCTGACGCACCAAATGGAAATCAATGGTATAACCAAAACGGCTTGATTAGTGGAGCCACAGAACAAAATTACACAGCATCTATCGATGGAGATTACTATGTAATTGTAACTTTATCGGGATGCAGCTCAGACCCTTCAAACATTATTAATGTAAATGGCACAATTATTAATTCAGTTGAATTAGATAATACGATTAATGTTTATCCGAATCCTGTGTCAAATGAATTGACTATTGAAACAGAAAAAAACGACAAAGTTAATTTTGAAATATTAAATGCATTAGGGTATGTTGTTTTCAAAGGAGATCTAATCAATAAAACAACGATTAAAACAACCATTTTTGCACCCGGAATATATATAATAAAATTTGAAACCGGAGACACCTTTAAGTTTAAGAAAATTATAAAACAATAGCTTAACAATAACTTTTTAAATAAGACAGATATGAAAATCAAAAAAATCGGCTTATTAGCCACACTAATTTTTACAACTATGATGGTAAATGCACAGCAATTTGCCGGAGATTGGAAAGGGGCTATTTCTGTTCAGGGAATAGAGTTGGAACTAATTTTCCATATCACGAAAGACAATGGCACTTATGCTACTACACTGGATGTTCCGATGCAAGGAGCAACAGGAATTCCTGTAGAGAAAACTGAAGTTGACGGCAGTAAATTATCTCTTGCCATGACAGCCTTACAAGCTACGTTTGAAGGAACATTAAACGCCGAGAGCATTGAAGGGACTTTCAAGCAAATGGGACAAGATTTTCCGCTAAATTTGAAAAGATTTGAAAATAAACTACCCGGAAATCCGGCACTTGTATCATCTGATGCAGATTTACAAAAACTTGTAGCATGCGATACAGGCAACTACAAATACAGAGTGGAAGACTATTTTTCACGACCAAAAGCAAGTTCATTTCAACTATCGCCCGATGGTAAATATATGTCTTACCGCGAAAAAGAAGACGGGACAACCAAAAACCATGTATATGTGAAAGAAATTTCTACAGGAAAAGTTACCCGTATTTTGGAAGAAAAAGAAGAGTTAATTCGCGGTTATTTTTGGAAAAACAACGAACGACTTCTTTATATGATGGACCAAGGCGGCAACGAACTATATCATATTCATGCAGTTAATGTTGACGGCACAAACAACGTTGATTTAACTCCGTATGAAGGGGTTCAGGCAAATGTTATCAGCATTTTAAAAGACCAAAAAGATTACGTTATTGTTCAGATGAACAAAAACAACAAGCAAGTATTTGAGCCTTACAAACTAAATATCGTTACCGGAGAAATCGAGCAACTTTATGAAAACAAAGATATTGCCAACCCAATACAAGGATATGACTTCGATAAAGACGGTAACCTGCGCGGTTATAGTCGCCTTGTCAATGGCGTAGAATCTGAACAGTGGTACAAAGATTTGGCAACAGGAGAGTTCAAACTGGTAAAACAGATGAAATGGTACGATTCTTTCAGCATTTCGGGTTTTAATTATGCAGGCAATAACCCAGACGAAGCTTATGTAGCTACCAATCTTGACTCGGATAAAGCTCGTATCGTGTTATATGATTTCAAGAAAAATGCAATTGTAAAAGAAGTTTTCTCTAATCCTGATTACGATGCAACAACAATGAGTCGCAGTCGTAAACGTAACTATGAAATTGATTATTTTGCTTACAATGGCGAAAAGCACGTCATCACACCTGTCAGCAACTTCTATAAAAATTTCACCAAACAAATGGAGAAAGAGTTTCCAGGAAAAGAATTCTATGTTGTTGATGCAGACGACGATGAAAACACATTCCTTGTAGTTGTTCAAAGCGATAAGTTGTACGGTACATATTATCAATATGATAATAAAACCAAGAAATTCTCACTTCTTTATGACCTAATGCCTAATCTTAAAGAAGCAGATATGGCAGAAATGCGTCCCATCAAATTCAAAAGTCGCGACGGACTGACTATTCACGGCTACATCACATTACCCAAAGAAGCATTAAACGGCAAAAAAGTACCATTAGTAGTAAATCCGCACGGAGGTCCGCAAGGAATTCGTGACAGCTGGGGGTTCAATCCCGAAACACAACTTTTTGCAAGTCGCGGATATGCCACACTTCAAGTAAACTTCCGCATATCTGGCGGCTATGGAAAAGAGTTTCTGAAAGCAGGCTTCAAGCAAGTGGGAAGAAAAGTGATGGACGATGTGGAAGACGGTGTAAAATATGTGATAGAGCAAGGTTGGGTAGATAAAGATAAAATCGCCATCTACGGAGCAAGCCACGGCGGATACGCCACACTAATGGGATTGGTAAAAACACCCGACCTATATGCTTGTGGTGTAGATTACGTGGGAGTTTCAAATATTTTCACATTTATGAAATCCATACCTGAATATTGGAAACCATATTTAGATATGCTAGAAGAAATCTGGTACGACACCGATAACGAAAAAGAAGCTGCAATTGCAAAAGAAGTTTCTCCTGCATTCCAAATTGATAAAATAAAATCGCCGCTATTTGTAGTACAGGGAGCCAATGACCCACGAGTAAATATCAACGAAAGCGACCAAATTGTAGAACAACTTCGTGCAAAAGGTGTAGATGTACCATATATGGTAAAATACAACGAAGGACACGGTTTTTCACACGAAGAAAACAGCATTGAATTCTACAAAGCCATGATGGGTTTCTTAGCTAAGTATTTGAAATAAAAACCATCTTCGACTCTCACCAAAAGGAAGAGAGTTTGTATTGACAAAATTTTAAAACCGAAAGTATCAATTGAATTGATGTTTTCGGTTTTTTGTATTAATAGATATTATGCAATCTGAATTTGACCTAGTTTTTTATCTGATATTATCATGGTTTATGAAACCAATTATGTATAAATATATTGCTGTCCGATAAATATTTTAAATTTACTCTGAAATGATTTGTTGTAAAGTTTCTTGTATAATAATTCGAGAAAAAGGCGGTTCTCATAAGCACCCAACTAACTGCTGTGTTGCTTTCAATATTCGGTCTCAATCACATACCCCGAGTATGCTAATTATCCCTAAATCTCAGCGACTTGTATTTAGGCACTTCTGAAACACCTTCTTGTTTTTTATTAAAATATTTGTTTTGAGACTCCCTCAATATTCATAACCGTATGCAAGCATATCTCAGCTTACGGTACAAATAATCTGATTAATCATACTACACGACGGAATAGTGCGGGAAGCGAGTAACGATGCATCTTGCGGTTATCAATGAAAGTATTAACACTATTTGAAAAGTGGACACAGCATTGTCACTGTATTTGTAAGTATATTGCTGTTTCAATTGCTTTTTTAAGCACAATACGGCTTAGTTTCGCAATGTTGTTTTTCTGAAATCGTAGTCGAACTTGTCTCAAATATAAAGAAATATTTATTGGGCAGAAATACATTTTTTCTGCACATATAAATTATCCATATTTGGTCTTGGTCATATTTTATAAGCAACAAAACTAAAATTTAACGGTTGCGTTTCGCTTCCTGCCAAATTTCTTCCATCTCTTCAAGCGTCATGTTTTTTAGTGAACGTCCACTCTCCTTTACCTTTTTTTCCATATAGTTGAATCTATAGATGAATTTTTGATTGGTGCGTTCTAACGCATTGTCCGGATTTACTTTATATAGTCGCGCAGCATTGATAATACTGAAAAGCACATCGCCGAATTCGCCTTCCATTTTATCCGCATCCATGTTTTCAAATTCAGTTTCGAGTTCGCCTATCTCTTCCTTTACTTTTGCCCATACATCGTGTCGTTGGTTCCAGTCGAAACCTGAATTTCGTGCTTTATCTTGAATTCGATACGCTTTTACAAGCGAAGGAAGGGCTGATGGCACACCTTCGAGAACTGTTTTATTTCCTCCTTTTTCTTGCAGTTTAATTTGCTCCCACGATTTCTCTACCGCTCCGGCAGAATCGATATTTTTGTCGCCAAATACGTGTGGATGTCTAAATATAAGTTTGTCGCAGATAGCATTACAAACATCAGCAATATCAAATGCTTTTTTTTCTTCGCCTATTTTAGAATAGAAAACTACGTGAAGCAACAAATCTCCCAATTCTTTTTTTATCTCTTCGTTGTCGTTATTGATAATAGCTTCTGCCAATTCGTAGGTCTCTTCAATAGTGTTAGCCCGCAGACTTTCGTTGGTTTGTACTTTGTCCCACGGACATTTGACACGCAGTTCATCCATCACGTCGAGCAGTCGTCCGAGAGCTTCGAGTTTTTGTTGTCGGGTATTCATTTTTAGAAAATATAAATACGGCGTGTACCGTCTGATGTAGAAGTATATGTTTTGTTTAAAAAATGGGGCAGTATCAAAAGCTCAACACTCGTCCGTTTTTGTCATTGCCTAAGGGCGATTCTGCGAATTCTGAACTAAGTGAAGAATCTATCTTATAAACTGTGGGCTGTTAGCAGCGAACCCAAATCATAAGCAGCTCTCTGTCATTTCGAACGAAGTGAGAAATCTATTCTTCCGACTGTTAGCTTTTGTAGGAAATATTATAAAAATGTCTTAAGTCTTGGCTCTTGCATCTCAAAAAAAACATATACTTCTTTCCGCTAAAAGCTCCATTCAGCATGACAACATAGTGATGTACTTTACTTTTGATACTGCCACACAAAAGTTTTACTGCTTCTTGAAATTTTGTAATCCGGTTTCAAGGAAGTCAAGGTACTTGTTCACATCTTCATCAAAAGCATACGATGGAGCGATAGGCTTTCCGTCAGCATCGAGTGCTATATAATATGGCTGAGCGTTTGCTCCGAATTTGTGACGTTGCAGGTAACTCCACTTGTCGCCAATGGTTTTTAGTTTTGTAATTCTTCCGTTTTCTTCAACTTCTATTACTTCGGGAAGTTTTGTTTTATCGTCAACCATTAAAGTAACCAATATGTAATCCTTTTCAAGAATATTTTTAACACGTGCGTCAGTCCAAACTGATGCTTCCATTTTACGACAGTTAACACATCCGTATCCCGAAAAGTCAATCATTACCGGTTTGTTGTTTTGTTTAGCGTATGCCATTGCAGATTCGTAATCATCGAATTTAGCGTGTACCGAACCGTCATATAGGTTAAAATCTTGTGTAAAGATTGGCGGAGAAAATGCGCTTATCGATTTTAGAGGTGCACCCCATAAACCCGGTACCATGTATATAGCAAAAGCAAAAGAGATAATGGATAAGAACATGCGCGTTACAGAAACATAAGGCAAATCACTATCGTGTTTTAGTTTAAGTTTGCCTAATAGGTACATACCCAATAGGGCAAAAATTACTATCCAAAGAACTAAGAATACTTCTCTGTCCAAGATTCTCCATCCGTAAGCCAAGTCAGCCACCGATAAGAATTTAAGAGCTAATGCAAGTTCTAAGAATCCGAGAACAACTTTTACAGAGTTTAGCCATCCACCTGATTTAGGCATGCTTTGTAACCATGATGGGAATATTGCAAATAGTGCAAAAGGAATTGCTAATGCAAGAGCAAAACCAAACATCCCGATTGCCGGAGCAAGGTAACTTCCGGATGTTGCCGTTTCTACAAGCAGAGTTCCAATGATAGGACCGGTACAAGAGAATGAAACCAAAGCCAAAGTGAAAGCCATGAAAAATATACTTAATAAGCCACTGGCTTTATCGGCTTTCTCGTCCATTTTGTTTGTCCATGAGGCAGGTAAAACTAACTCAAATGCTCCAAAAAATGAGACTGCAAAAACAACCAGAAGAGCAAAGAATAACAGATTAAACAGTGCACTTGTCGACAAGTCATTAAGTGCACTGGCTCCGAATATTGCAGTTATTAATAGACCTAATGCTACATAAATAACGATGATAGATAATCCATAAATGATTGCTTCGGAAACGGCTTTCTTTCTTTCGGTTTTATTTCTTTTAAGGAAAAAACTTACAGTCATCGGGATAAGTGGCCAAACACAAGGAGTTACAAGTGCGATAAGACCTCCGATAAAACCGGAAATTAATACCCAAAGGAGAGATCTTCCGGCTACACTTCCTTTCATACCATATTCTTTTAACTCCTCTATAACAGGAGTCCAAAGGAGATTATTATTGATATCACCTGATGCAACATTCAGATTTGCTAACGAATCGGAAACAACAGTAACTGAATCATTAATTGCTGTGGTTGCTTCATCAATGGCTTGCTCCTGACCTTCTTCCTCTGTTGTATTTTGTGCTACTGTTAGAGTGTTCGGTAGATCTTTTGAACCGAAAGAAAAATCTATTGGAATAGGAGGAGTGCAACTGCCTTCATCGCATGCCTGAGCTCTAACATCGCCTTGGAGAACAAATTTTGCTTTGTCGGTAACTTTAAAACGTTGAGCAAATGTTGCCGAATTGTCAAAAGTTCCGATATTCATTTCAAAAATCGGGTCAAATTTTACAGTAGCTTTTTTGCCCGAAGCCTTAAAATTACCAACCGGTTTTGCTCCAACAACTTTGTCTATACTTAAAGTCGTTGCTGTTGGTCCGCCTTCGGGTATGTCTGTGTCGTATAGGTGCCAACCCGCTTTTATAGTCGCATTAGCAATGAGATCGATTTCTCCGTTGCCGGCATCTTTTATACTAAACTTCCAAATAACTTCATTTTGTGAAAATGATGATAGTGTGAAAATAAACAATAAACTAAGGAGTGATAATACTCTTTTTACTTGCATAATTACTGTTGTTTTGTGATATATTTATGAATTTATTTTTATTTGAACTTACAAAC
The DNA here is from genome assembly GCA_041846575.1 of Bacteroidota bacterium. Taxonomy (GTDB): domain Bacteria; phylum Bacteroidota; class Bacteroidia; order Bacteroidales; family Dysgonomonadaceae; genus JBGZFC01. Next base: position 199 of record JBGZFC010000001.1, on the reverse strand, counting down.
TTACTAAAAAGATGGAGTTTTTCAAAAATCAAATCGTATTATTTTATAAAAACTATGTATCGTAGATTCAAGTATTAAATGCAACATTGTTTGGCAAAGATGCAAAAAATATTTTTTTCGGGTTATCAAAATTTAATTTTTTTCTTGGTCTTTTGTTTAACTCATATTGTACTTGCTTAATATCCATTTTGTTATACTT